>JBAQHC010000485.1:0-9250 GCA_049288095.1 Alphaproteobacteria bacterium
GAAGCTCACGAAATCTCGCTGATAAGTGATTGCGCAAGATCGCCGGTTCTCCTCGGGTTAACCGTGAGTGATCGGGAACGCGCGGTTTCGCAAGGGAACGCTTTCGGTGTTCCCGCGCTTTCCCGCACTCGACAGCAACGGGATCAAGGAGAGTTTCATGCGTCTCACTTCTGCCGCGGCGCTTGGCTACGCGATGACGACACTCGCTTCAGCGGCATTCGCTCAAGGCGCACCCGCATCGCCGATCTATGTGCAACTCGATGCCGGTGCCTCGATGTACAACACGAAGATCAAGGGGCTCACCGGTAACTTCGACACCGGATGGAGCCTTGATGGCAGGATTGGGCGTTACGCCTCACGCCTATTTCGCACCGAGCTCGAGCTTGGCTATGAGGAAGCCAACACTGATCAAGTCGGCATGAAGGGTACGGTGTCGAATTTCGACATCATGGCGAACGGCATCTTGGACATTCCGACGGAGTCTTCGTTCACGCCTTATCTCGGTGTTGGCATAGGCGGCGCGCATCGAAGCCGACGTCACCGCTCCGCCGATCCCGCGGTTCGACGATGCCGATTGGGCCTTTGCCTATCAGGGGATCGCCGGTGTCGATTGGCATTTGACGCCGCAAACCGCTCTCGGCGTCCGCTATCGCTATCTCGACGCCCAGCCGGTTCACCTCGCTGGCTTCAAGACCGACCATAATTCGGGTGTTGCCTCTGCCGGGCTCAAGTTCACCTTTTAACGGTGGGATCGGCCGTGAAGCCCCTTGGCCGGTTGGAGGATCGGGGCTTGCCTAATGTTCTCAATGTGCTAGAACATTAAAAGAACATGTGAGGAACGAAAACTCTGTGGAGCGGGCCGGCGGAAAGCGTTGCCGGCGGTCCCTTGCTCAAGTTTTCGGCTAGTGTCGGGGCGAGCGAAGAGGGAGCTGAGCATGGCCGGCAGCGTCAACAAGGTGATCCTTTTGGGCAATCTCGGTGCCGATCCTGAGGTGCGCCACACGCAAGATGGGCGGTCGATCGTGCATTTGCGCATCGCGACCTCCGATAGCTGGCGCGACAAGCAAACCGGGGAGCGCAAGGAAAAGACCGAGTGGCACCGCGTTACGATTTTCAACGAGGGCCTCGCGAAGGTCGCGCAGCAATATCTGCGCAAAGGCTCCCAGGTCTATATCGAGGGCCAGCTGCAGACGCGCAAATATCAGGATGCGCAAGGCGTCGACCGTTACTCGACCGAGATCGTGCTTCAGAACTTCAACTCGGCGCTCACAATGGTCGGCGGACGCGGTGAGGGTGCCTCAGCAAGCGTGAATGGTGCCTCCGGTGAGGATGTGGGCTTTACGCCCTCCGCTTCGGGCAAGCGGTTCGAATCCAAGCAGGGCATTGACGACGAGATTCCGTTCTAGCGCGGCATTTTGATCCTGCTTGTCGAAGACGAGATTTCGTGTTTCTTGCGAGCCCGATGGGGCGGTTTGACGACCTTAAAGGTAAATTGAGGCGCGAGGCTCTGCGCGTCGCGCGCAAGGTGAGCGGCGCTTCCTCCGAAAGTCACAATGCGCCTGCGCTCGACTTCACGGATGACGAGCGCAAGGTGCTCTCCGCCGTGCGCGATTATACGATGACGTCGGCGGCCCGCGTGGTGAGCCTGGTGCGCGCGGTCGACTATATCGTGGCCGAAAATATTCCGGGCGATCTCGTTGAATGCGGCGTCGCCGCCGGCGGAAGCGTCATGGCGATGGCGATCCGCCTCAAAATGCTCGGCGCAGCAGATCGCCGTATCTGGCTCTACGATACCTTCGCCGGGATGAGCGAACCCACCGATGAAGACCGCGGCCGGTTCGGCGAGCCGGCCGGGCCGCGCTATCTGAAGCGCCTTAAAGATGGCGTCTCGACCTGGATCAATCACCCGCTAGAACAAGTCAAAGCGGCTGTTGCAACCACGGGTTATCCAGAAAATCTCGTCGAGTATGTGAAGGGCAAGGTCGAAGACACGCTGCCCGAGCGGCGGCCGCAGGCTTTGGCTCTGCTTCGCATGGATACCGACTGGCACGCCTCAACCGCGGCTGAGATGGAGTATCTCTGGCCGCTGCTTGCCCCAGGCGGTATAGCGATTGCCGACGATTATTATCGCTGGCGCGGTTCGCGCAAAGCGATAGACGAATATCTTTCCGCTCGTCGAATCCGCGTATTCTGGGCCCGAATCGATGAGCACGCAGCCATCGCCGTAAAGCAGGGCTGATCTGGTCCGCTATAATCTGGCCGCAGTCTTTCGGCACAAATTGCCCAAAAAGGCGGAGGCAAGACGGGAGAGGGAGCGAGGCATGTTGACGGGCTGGGCTAGCCGGCCAGGCACATTGGCGGCGAGAGGAGCGCGCTTTGCGGTGTTGGCTCTGATCGTTGTTGCTGCGCTCTGGGGCTGTGGCCAGCAGGGCGGCACGAAATCGCACGGCATGGGCGCCTTGGTGCCCTTCCTCGACACAGGAACGCGCGGTTTCTGGACCGCGACAATGAAGGACGGTGTCTACACGCTCGCCAATACGCAGGAGCCAAGGGCGCTCCGCACGATCACTCTGTTGCGCACTAATGATCCGAAATATTCCGAGAGCGTCGATATCCTATTCGGCGGCGACACGAAGGGGGTCGCCGGCCTCGTGCTCGCGCATAACGCCGCGCAGAAGCACTATTATCTTCTGTCGCTCAAGCCCGAAGGCCGAATGGTTCTCTACAACCGGACGGCCACCAATCTGACAATCGAGCTCGATCAGAAAGTTGATCTGAGGCCCGGCTTCAATCGTCTCGCTTTCGAAGGGAACGGCAACTCGATCGTCATTAAAGTGAACGGTCAGAAGATCGCAGATTATGTGGCGCAAGGATTGAGCGAGGGCGGGGCCGGGATTGCCGTGCTCGGCCTTGGCACCTACAGCTTCACGAATTTTGAAACGACGGGCTATGAGCGCAACTCTCAGCCGGGCCGGGCGCAGGCCCAAAATAGCCAGTCGACCAAACCGACCGAATAATCAGTCGCTCAGTTGTCCGGCTGAAGCCGCGTTGTCTTTGTGTCGACCGCTGTGTTCGGCACGGCCTGACCGGGCGGCAGAGTCTTCACAGTAGTCGCAATTGCGCGCGCATCCACTGGCAGCGGAATATTGAAGCTCATCGGCGGGAAGTTTGCCTGACGCAATGGGGTCGTCTTGCCCTCTTCCGACCAATGATGCGCGGCGGCATAAGCCGCGAGTTTTGCAAGCCGGACGGCGGTATCCGGATGATCGCGCAGAAACTCGGGCGGTTCGGCATCATGCCCACCGTGCTCGCGCAAATAGCTTTCGAGCGCGTCAAATGTCTGCCGATAGCCGTTGACATGGCCATAATGGCCCTGGAGCGCCGTGAGGCCCGCAATGTCGGCGCGTTCTTCCGCCTCTCGGCTGAATTGCAGGCTCGTCAACAGCTGAATGTTCGAGACAACGTCGGCGGCAAGGCCGGAGTCGCCTGTCGCAAGGCCGACGATCAGCTTCACCAATTGCTCGCCGCTCATGAACCGGATCGGATCGCGGTGCTTGGCGTGGCCGATCTCGTGGCCGATCACCATCGAAAGCGCATTCTCGGTCGGCAGGCGCTCGATCAGCCCTTCATAGACGACAACATTGCCGCCCAGCGTCGTGAACGCATTGACGGAGCTATCGGCCGAATAGTTGATCGTGATCGATTGGTCCTTCGGCAAATTCTCGTAAGGCACGAGCCCATCGGCCAGCCGCTGTAGGGTGGCGCGCCGCGCTTCGGCCTCGCCGCCTTGTGTAGCGAGCGGAAAATCGCGCAGTGCAAGCTCGCTCACTTGCTTTTCCCATGAAAACGGAATGAGCGGACCGAGCCAGAGGCCAGCGGAAAATATGCCGTAAACCAGCGCGACGAGAAGGCCGAGAGCGATGCCGCCTTGCACGAAGAAGTCGAGCACAGGCCGCGGCTCGGGACTGTTGAGCAATGAGCCCGGATCGCTGTCTTC
Source organism: Alphaproteobacteria bacterium (assembly GCA_049288095.1). Classification (GTDB taxonomy): domain Bacteria; phylum Pseudomonadota; class Alphaproteobacteria; order CAWBKL01; family CAWBKL01; genus CAWBKL01. Next base: position 3,998 of record JBAQHC010000485.1, read on the forward strand.
CGCCCGCATAATCCCCCCGCCAACGCTACATGACCGCGGCATCGCCCCGCCGCGACGCCATGCGGCACTATAGCGCCAAACTGGTCATCTCGAAATGCTGTTCAAAGGCCTGTTTTCGGGCTTTTCCACAGTGCCCCGGCGGTGGACGCAAGGCGCTCAAATTGCTAGTTATTTGCCGATTCTGTAGGGCCTCCAGGCGGGCTCTTTTCCAACGCTTCAGAGCACCTATATCTCGCCCGTGAGCAATACCGAAGATCAAGGCCCGACAGCCCCGGGCGGACCCATCAACCTCGTCTCGATCGAAGACGAGATGAAGCGGTCATACCTCGACTACGCGATGAGCGTGATCGTGAGCCGCGCACTTCCGGACGTGCGCGACGGCCTTAAGCCGGTTCACCGGCGTATTCTCTTTTCGATGTTCGAGCAGGGGTTCCACTGGAACCGCGGCTATCGCAAATCGGCCGTCGTCGTCGGCGACGTCATGGGCAAATATCACCCGCATGGCGACCTCGCGATTTACGATGCGCTCGTGCGCATGGCGCAGGATTTTTCCATGCGCCTTCCGCTGTTGGACGGGCAGGGTAATTTCGGCTCGATCGACGACGATCCGCCGGCGGCAATGCGCTACACCGAAGTGCGCATGGCGAAGCCCGCGCATGCGCTGCTCGAAGATCTCGACAAGGACACCGTCGATTTCCAGGCGAACTATGATGATCGCGAGCGCGAGCCAACCGTCTTACCGGCGCGGTTTCCCAATGTGCTGGTTAACGGTGCAGGCGGCATTGCCGTCGGCATGGCGACGAATATTCCGCCGCACAATTTGGGCGAAGTGATCGATGCGTGCCTCGCTTATATCGCCAACCCTGGCATCTCGATCGAAGAGATCATGCAGGTTCTTCCGGGTCCGGATTTTCCAACGGCGGGCATCATTCTCGGCAAAGCCGGAATCCGTGCTGGGATGTTCAAGGGCCGCGGCTCGATCATCATGCGCGGACGCGCGAGCGTCGAAGAGATCCGCAAAGATCGCGAAGCGATCATCATCACCGAAGTGCCGTATCAGGTGAACAAGGCGGCGATGGTCGCCAAGATCGGCGAGCTTGTGCGTGAAAAGCGCATCGAAGGCATTGCCGACTTGCGCGACGAGAGCGATCGCCACGGCATCCGCGTCGTTGTCGAGCTCAAGCGCGACGCGATTCCTGATGTCGTGCTCAATCAGCTTTATCGATTCACCTCGTTGCAATCGACATTCGGCGTGAACATGCTCGCGCTTGATGGCGGCCGGCCGCAATTGATGAACATTAAAGATGTCATCTCGGCCTTCACCCGCTTCCGCGAGGAAGTGATTACGCGGCGGACCAAGTTCGAGCTCAACCAAGCGCGCGACCGCGCGCACGTCTTGGTTGGCCTCGCAATCGCTGTCGCAAATATCGATGAAGTCATCCACCTCATCCGTAGTTCGCCCGATCCTGCAACCGCGCGCGACCGGTTGCTCGCGCGTCGCTGGCCCGCAAAAGATATGGGGCCGCTCGTTGCGCTTGTCGCTGATCCGCGCCACATGATCGCCGAGGACGGCACGATCACGCTCTCAGACGAGCAGGCCAAAGCCATTCTCGACCTGCGCTTGCAGCGCCTGACTGCACTCGGCGCCGACGAGATCGGTGATGAGCTTAAAGGCCTCGCCGAAAAGATCACCGATTATCTCGACATCTTGCGCAGCCGCGCGCGCGTCTACGAAATCATCAAGAGCGAGCTCAATGCCATCAAGGACGAGTTCGCAACGCCGCGCAGAACCGAAATCCTCGATATCGAGGGTGAGGTCGACGATGAAGATCTTATCCCCGAGGAGGATATGGTCATCACCGTCACGCATGCGGGTTACATCAAGCGCGTGCCGCTCAATCTCTACAGAACGCAGCGGCGCGGCGGGCGCGGTCGCGCCGGCATGGCGACACGCGAAGAAGATTTTGTCACGCGCCTTTTCGTTGCAAACACCCATCAGCCGATGCTGTTCTTCTCCTCGACCGGCATGGCCTATCGCCTGAAGGTCTGGCGCGTGCCCGAAGGCACGCCGCAAGCGCGCGGGCGGGCGATGGTCAATCTCTTGCCGCTCAGCGAAGGCGAGACGATCACGACGGTGATGCCGCTGCCGCGCGATGAGAGCACGTGGAACACGCTGCAGCTCATGTTTTCGACCCGCTCGGGCGATGTCCGCCGTAACGAATTGTCGGACTTCGAGAGCGTCCGAGCGAACGGCAAGATCGCCATGAAGCTCGAGCCAGGCGATGCGATTGTCGATGTTTCGATCTGCACCGAACATGATGACGTGCTGCTGACGACTGCGAAAGGAAAATCGATCCGTTTCCCGGTAACGGAAGTGCGCATCTTCAAAGGCCGTGAGTCGACTGGTGTGCGCGGCATTAAGCTGGCCGCCGACGACAAAATTATTTCAATGAGCATGTTACGTCACGTCGAGGTGAGCGTCGCCGAGGCGCGCGCTTACTTGAAGCAAGCCGCGGCAATGCGGCGCGCTACGCACGGGGAAGATCAAACCGCCGAGCCTGCGGAGGACGAGGATATGAGTGGCGAAGAGGCGACCATTTCGCCCGAGCGCTACGCAGAGCTTGGCGGGCGCGAGCAATTCGTCTTGTCGGTCACGCAAAACGGCTATGGCAAGCGCACCTCGGCCTATGAGTATCGCATTACCGGCCGCGGCGGGCAGGGCATCATCGCGATCACGACCTCCGAGCGTAACGGCGATGTCGTTGCCGGTTTCCCGGTCGAGGATACCGATCAAATCATGCTCGTTACCAATCAAGGCCAAACGATCCGCGTCCCTGTCGATGGCATCAGAGTGGCCGGGCGCAACACGCAAGGCGTCACGCTGTTCCGCACGAACCCGGACGAACATGTCGTCGGCGTCGAGCGCGTCGCCGAGGGCGCCGAAAACGGAGCTAACGATGATGGCGATGCAGCTGAAAGCGAAGCTGAGCCAGAGACTTAGGAGGGATCATTGCCCAAAGTGTTCGGATGTATTAGATTGTATACATCCGAACACGGAGCATTCTTATGAGCGTTACCTTGACCGTTCGCGTGAGCGAAGAATTGCTGGCCAAGCTTGACAAGCTTGCCGAAGCAACCGATCGCAGCAAATCCTATCTCGCCGCAGAGGCAATCGAATCCTACGTCGCGCACGAGCTCCCGATCGTCGAAAAAATTCTCGAAGGGCTTAAGAGCGTTAGGGAGGGCCGCACGATCCCCCACGCCGAGGCGATGGCGCACGTTAGGCGCACGATCGAACGCGTAGCGGCCGAACAGACGGCAAAGCGCAAGTCTAAGCAGTCCGAGCGCGCGTAAATGCGCGACGTCCATTTGTCGACGGAAGCACTCGACGACTTGGACAGCATCGCCGCTTACATAGCAAAGAATAATCAACATGCTGCCGCCCGGGTCGTCGACCGAGTCGAGGCGATGGCACAGCAGCTTGCATTCATGCCCGTTGGGCGCCGCGGCCGCGTCGCAGGGACATTCGAGATGGTGGTTACGGGTCTCCCGTACATCCTTTGCTACACGCTTAGCGACGAGAGTCTGACCGTCGTCCGGGTTATCCACGGCGCGCGGAATTGGGGCGAGGGCGAGTGGCCGGACTGATGGCCCAAGTCTCGTGCCTCAGTCGGTAAGGCCGTTAAGACGGATTTGATCGAGTTCCGCGGCCGTGAACACGCCGGCCTCGAACAGCGACAAGAACTCTTGAGACACGCTCGCGCCGAAGACGAGAACATCATCGGTGTTGATCGTGACCCTGACGCCCGCATCGAACAGTTTACGGATCGGATGCTGGGCCAAGCTATCGACGCGGCTTAGCATCAAATTCGATGTCGGGCAGATGTTCAGCCTGATCTTGTGGCTGGCAAGAAAGCGCATGACCGGCGGCGAGTCGGCGGCGGCGATGCCATGCTGGACTTCGTCGAGGTCAAGCACTTCAACAGCGCGCTGAACCGAGGCGGCATCGCCCCATTCGCCAACATGGGCCTTGAGCCGAAATCCGGCTTTCTTCGCGCGCGCAAAGAACGGCGCGAAGTTCTCGATCGGCTGCGCGAATTCGTCGCCGGACAGATCGAGAGTCTCGTAGAAGCCGAGGTCGAGGAAGGGCTCAAGCCAAGCGGTGAGCGCCTCGATCCGGCAGTGGCGCGACATGCCAAGTTGTGGGATCCATTCAAGATCGGGGACAACGCGCGTATGAAGCGCCCTTAGCTCACCTGTCAAACGCTCGGCCGAATTTTCAAAGAGCGTAATGGCCCAGATGTCGTCTCCGACTTCGAGACGCGTGATGCCGTCGGCGCGCGCCTGGATAAGCGTCGCCTCGAATGCTTTGAGACGGCCGCCAGAATCTGCAAACGGCCGTCCGACATGAGTTTCCACCCAGGCATGCATCTCGTCCATGGTCGCGAGCTTGCGATCGAGAACCGGAATTGCGCGCCCCGACCAGGTTTCAAGGAAGCTTCGATCGCCGCCGAGAATCGCATGGTTATGCAGGTCCGCTTTTGGGCACGCGCGCAGGCCCTCAAGCCCGCCGCCCTCGAGCGCCGCCTGGAATGCCCTGCTCTCTTCCGTTATCCCCATTTTGGCGCTCTGCGCGGCGGAGGCAAATACGCGCTGATCCTGGACGAAATCGGCGAACCCATCTAGCTTTCCGGCCGGGAGAAACGCCGGGATCTGTTTGAGGAGGTGAGGGCATGGCCCAAACCAAACGCACGGCGCTTTATCCCGGCACGTTCGATCCCATCACCAATGGCCATCTCGATATCATTAGGCGCACGATCAAGCTGTGCGATCACCTGGTGGTCGGCATTGCCATCAATCGCGACAAGGGTCCGCTATTCAGCTTGAAGGAGCGCACGGAGATGGTGCGCAGCGAGACGGCGCAGTTTTCGGGCGACGGACGTGCGACAATTGATGTGAAGCCATTCGAGAATTTGACGATTCAGCTCGCCGAGGAAGTCGGCGCCAGCATGATCATCCGCGGCTTGCGTGCGGTTTCGGATTTTGAGGCAGAATTTCAGCTGCTCGGGATGAACTACCGCCTTAATCCAGACATCGAGACCGTGTTTCTTATGGCTTATGCGAGCCAGCAGGCGATCGCTTCGCGGCTCGTAAAGGAGATTGCGCGGCTTGGCGGCGACGTCACATCATTCGTGCCGCCACGCGTGGCCGAAAGATTGAAACGGAAATTCGCGAAACCAAATGGGGGGAAGT
>JBAQHC010000486.1:0-2111 GCA_049288095.1 Alphaproteobacteria bacterium
CTAATCGTAGCCCTCCCCTCCGGGCGCAACGTACTTTTCACCAGCGGGAGCATACCAACGTGTCCCCTTGGGCTGGTGCTGCTCAATCTTCCGTGGCGTACAAATCCATCACGAGACACTCAAGCGCTGCAGCTCCGAACGCGATCCCGCTCCGGTTGATCACCGCGACCGCGATCCGATCGTTCATCTCGTACCGACGCTTGGTCCGGGGCGCAGCTTCGAAGTTCTGCCACGGGGCCGTGGCCGATTCGCCAACCGCTGATCGGCACTGCCCCCGGAGCCAGATGAACCGCTCCGAGGCCTTGATCAAGGCGGGCGTCGTCAGGCTAGGGACTGCCATCCCCAGCGGGAGAATCAACACGAACACCTCCAGTGGGCCGGTGATCGCAGCCTGTCCACGAACGTTCAAGTTCATCCGAAGCCCGCTCAGCACCCCCCGGCCATAGGCCTGGGATGTCGTAGGATTCACGAGCGCCGAGTCCGCTACCGTCACCTGCGCTGCCGCAGCCAGCGATGCGGTCGTCGTCGTACACGCACCCGCAACAGGGACATACGTTCGCGCCTTCGTCGCAGCACCACGCCGGAAGCCCCGGCGACTTGGCATAGCCATGCCTGTACTATATCACGCGACCCCACTTAAGGGCTGCGGCAGCCGCGAGGAGAGCCGTGAGGGCCTTAAGGACCCTCAGGATCCACGATCGTTCTGCCGCCGTAAGCCACCCCTTGGTGTCTTTTTTGATACAATACCCGTTTAATTCATTGTTTTTCAAGGCTCTCCCCTCCCCATGGGCCGGGGTGGCAACGGCGTTGAAGTGATCGGTGGTTCCTCCGAAGGCTCCTCCGGCACCGGCGGTGTCGCACCTCCTGGGGGCGTCCCGCCCTGGTCCGCGCCGACCGGCTTGAAACCGGTAATCAGCTCGAGGAAGCGTCCTCCCCATTCAAAAAACCTCTGTTCCGCGAGGAGTCGGAACTGCAGGGGCAGCAGACATCGAGTGTAGCGCCACTCCGCCTTGAAGCCGTCGAAACCGTTCAGTTGGACGTACCGGTCCTTGACAAACGCCTCCAGCGCGTCCACGGCCGCATTCATGTGTCCAATGATGACATCGTCGTCCACAGTCCAGTCTAGACCCACGGTGCCCAACACCGGAAGGTCCAGACCCCAATTCATGGGGTTGCTACAACTGAAGTGCCAGAGCGCGTGCGCGATCTCCGATGCGAACGGCAAGTGGGGACTATACGTCATCCGCCCCCCTCCTCTCTCAACGTTCCTACGAGGTCGAAAGCGAGTGCCTTCGACATCGCGTACTCCCCGAACTGCTCCAACACGGCGCCGCAACGATCGCACCGCATCGGCTCGTCCTCCAGCGGCTTCACTCCCAGGCCCGCGTTGTACGACAGGGTACCGAACCAGGAGACTGCGTGCCCCTTGTAGTAGTACCCGCCATGGTCCAGGAGGTATGCGAACGTCCCCCGGACCGACTTCTGAGCGGGCCTAGTCGTTCGCACGAACGTGCCCGCCGGTCTCTTGTCGGCATCGACCCTCCCGTACACGATCGCGTGCACATGAAGGCCCGCGTACCATTTGGTGCAGCCATCGACCGCTCTGTGCCGCCACGGATGGAGAACCACAGCTCCCCCCTCAGCGCCCATCGCCTTCAACGTCTGGATCGCCTGGGCGCGGGCCTTCTTAAACGTCGCTTCATCGACCACGCGGCGTACCGCCGGCCACGAGATGATGACATGTCGAGGTGCCCTCCCCTCAGACACCCAGCGCAGGCGATGCTCCGCCTTCCGCGCTTCGCGGACCGCCCAGCCTCGAGAGCACTCCGCGCACGCGCGAGGGTCCGTGCAGCGGCATCTAACGGCCCGCGGGAAGGTATCCCGGTTCGGGCACCCGAACACCCGGTACTGATGAGCTGGCGTCACGCCGCCGCCCACCCGGAAGACCGCCTCCGAGAGAGGAGGGTTTCGCGCCTGGGAAGGGCTAATCGTAGCCCTCCCCTCCGGGCGCAACGTACTTTTCACCAGCGGGAGCATACCAACGTGTCCCCTTGGGCTGGTGCTGCTCAATCTTCCGTGGCGTACAAATCCATCACGAGACACTCAAGCGC
>JBAQHC010000487.1:0-3410 GCA_049288095.1 Alphaproteobacteria bacterium
CGCCAAGATAGCGACCGTATGGAATATCTCCCAGAAGCCGTGGCTCTTCTTCTCGGCCTCTTTTTCTTCCGCAGTGATCGAGCCATAGGTCAGGCCAGCAAGCTGCGCCTCGGGCGCTTTCGGCGTGACAAGGCTGACAAGAAAGATGAGAACGCACGTGCCCACAAACAGCATGAAGCTGAAATAGAGCCAATTGATGCGCGCGAGCGTATCGAGCCACTGAGGCATCGCGGCGTGATTGTCATGCGCGACGACGAGCGCGAGCCGCGCCATGCCAGCGAAAAAGCCGGCAACAATGCCAACGAGCCCCGACATCGGCGTAACACCTTTCGAAAAGATGCCGAGCATGAACACTGCCGCGATCGAAGGCGCAAGCAGCGATTGAATGAGCTGCAGGTAAGTGTAGAGCTGGCCATTGCCGATCTCTTCGAGAAACGGAATCCATGCCATGCCGGCGAGCACAACACCAACTGTCGCCCAACGGCCGACATTGACAAGGTGCTTCTCGGAGGATTGCGGCCTTAAGCGCTTATAGAAATCGACCGTGAATAGCGTCGCCGTCGAGTTGAAGAGCGATGCGAGTGAGCTCATCAGCGCAGAAAGCATTCCGGCGAGCACGAGCCCGCGCAAACCATTGGGCAACAGATGCGATAAGAGAATGGGGAATGCGCCTTGGGGATTCTTGCCAATCGCCTCGAAACCGGGCGTGCCCTGCTTGAACAGCGCCACCGCGATCATCCCGGGAACCAGGAATATGAAGATCGGGAACAGCTTGAGATATCCGGAGAAGATCGCGCCACGGCGGGACTCGCGCAGATCCTTACCGGTCAAGACGCGCTGCACGATGTATTGGTCGGTGCACCAATACCAGAGCCCGGCCAAGGGCGATGACAACACCATCCCGAGCCAGGGTGTCTCGCTCGGATCGAAAAGGAAGCCGGGAAAGCCTTGCGTTTGGGGTGTCGTCGAGAGCGGGCGCCAGAGATGAATGGTTTCGGGATTGGCTGCGCGCAATGCATCGAGCCCGCCGATTTTCGACAGACCGACGAGCAAAAGCACGATCGAGCCGGTGAGCAGAACGGGCACATGCATTGCCTCGGTCCACAAGACCGACTTCATGCCGCCGATGATTGTGAAAATGCCGGTGATGATGACGAGCGAGAAAGCGGCGAACCAGAAGAAGTTGATGGTGCCGAAACCGGGAAGATCGAATGTGTCGATGCCGAGCACCGTTTTGATCGCAAAGGCGCCGGCGAAGATCGTCACCGATGCTTTAGTCAGGATATAGCTGGTGAGGAAGATGAAAGAGAGAAAAGTGCGCGTTGCCGGGGTGTAACGCCGCTCGATGAACTCCGGCGTGGTGAACACCTTGGTGCCCAAATAGAACGGCGCGAAAATCCAACCCAGGATCAGGACCTGATAGGAGTGCAGCTCGTAATGCGCAAGCGCCATGCCCGAGCTTGCGCCGGAGCCGGCAAGGCCTACCAAATGCTCGGCGCCAATATTGGAAGCGAAGATCGACGAGCCGATCAGGATCCAGCTCGCATTGCGGCTGGCGAGAAAATAGTCCGCCGTATCCTTCTCGCGTAAAAACGCCGCCCAAACGGCAATCGCGGTGTTGACAACGAAATAAAGACCAACGATCAGCCAATCGAGGCCGGAAAACATGACGGCGCCCATCTACCCTCCCCTTCCCCGCAGGCGGCGCGCAGCTCCCCGGCCTATTAAGCGACCCAGCGCGAGCCTATTGTTGGCTCCGACAACCTGCAAGCGGCGGGCTCAATCGCTGATTGCATCAGGGTTTCCGAATCAGTTGTTCTTAAGCGCTAGAGTCTCCATACGCACTGTGATCGCAGCCCCGCCTTTGATCAGGAGAGCAGTACACAGATAGTCCGTCTACAACGTATCTTTGGTTGGGGCTCGCGCGCACATTGCGTGGAGACTGTACATCCGTACGAATCCGTATATGATGTTTGCTTCTCGCTTTCCTAAACAGATTCTTTATAACGCCGCCAAGCGGCAGTTCCCACAATAACACATACTAAGGTGTTATTGCGCTTTGTTTTTGGATTACTTGTCCAGACGTTTGGCTAATGGTTTCAGTGCTCGCGGAATGCACGATTGATCCTGTTGTGATTCGAGCGCACTCGCGCTCGCTCATAAGGACGGGCTCATGCAGATCGAAAGCGATGGCGCGCGGCTCCAGGAATTTTCGCAGTAGTTTTGGCGCATTCTGAGATGGACCCACAAGACGTTGCGCCTCCCATCGGCAACGCCTTCCTTCGAGTTGCTCGTGGCACTGGGCGCGAGCGCCGATTCCCAGCTCAGCTATGACGAGCTCGAGGCGATGACCAAGCGGTCTCATCGTGCGATGCAATACGTCGTGCATGATATGCGCGCGATGGGCCTTATCGAAGTCCGCAGCGGCGCGGAAGACCGGCGCCGCCGGATCATTCGCCTGTCGACGGCAGGGATGAGGCTTTACCGCGAATATTGCGATCTCGTGCTGAGTGAAATGGCCAAATTTACTTCTGACCTGGCGGCACAACATCCAGCGGCCAATGGCGGCGAACAGAGCGCCAATCTCGGCGGCGCGGTCCCCGTGCCGGAGACCGGGACCGTCATCAAAATTGACCGTGAGCGAATCTAGCCGGCTCTGAATTTGCGCTTTCAATCCGATCGGCCATGCGCACGAGTGACGGCAAAGACGGCGCATTCATTTTGTGCATGACTTGGGCACGATGAATCTTCACGGTCACTTCGCTGAGATTGGTCGCGGCGGCGATCTGCTTGTTGAGCATTCCACTTACGACCAGAGCCATGATTTCGCGTTCGCGCGGCGTCAGCAATTGGTAACTCGACATGAGATGCGCGCGTTCAAGATCATATTCGTGGCGCAGGGCGTCTCGGCGCAACGCCGTTTGAACTGCATCGAGCAGCTCCTGCTCTCGCACCGGTTTGGCTAGAAAATCCACCGCGCCTGCCTTCATCGCGCCCGCGCACATCGCGATATCGCCGTAACCCGTAACAAAAATGATCGGCAACGGATCCTGGCGGGCCACGAGTTGCTGCTGGTATTGCAGGCCGCTCATACCGCCGAGGCGGACATCAAGTATCAGGCAGCCGAGCTCGCACTTGAGGTGCCGAGCGTCGAACTCCTCAACCGATTCAAATGCCTGAACTTTGTGCCCGACGGAGGTCAACAACGCCGCAAGGCACGTGCGAAGCGTTGCATCGTCCTCCACCACAAAAATGCTGGGCCCCGGGGCATTGATCATAGAATCACGCCCCTTGGAGGGCTCACCGCAACTTCCCCCGCACATGGCTCAAGGGCGCTTTGATGGCGACTGAGCAAATCCGAACCGGCAAATGATCGAACACTGCCCGTTTATGTCATAGATCATTCACCC
>JBAQHC010000488.1:0-7275 GCA_049288095.1 Alphaproteobacteria bacterium
GAGACGCGGATCCTTGTCGATACCGCCGAGTCTGAGGCGCGGCGCATCCTGACGGAGTACCTCAAAGATCTTCACGGTCTCGCGCAAGGCTTGCTCGAATACGAGACGCTTTCGGGCGAAGAGGTGAAGGCGATAATCCGCGGTGAGAAGCCGGATCGCAAAGAGCTGGACGATGCGCCGCGTCCGCAAACGTCTTCGGTGCCGACGACCAAGAAGCCCAAGCCGCGCGAAGGCGGCGCCGGCTTGCCCGAGCCGCAGCCACAAGGCGCTTAGCTCGCTCAGCCTTTTCGGCTTTTCCGTTACGGCCCGCGCAAGCGGGCCGTTCCTTTTCGCAGTGTGCTCCGGCGCAGCGCAAAGTGAAGCTTCGACAGGCTGTGGGCAATGCGGTACGCTCCTAGCCGCACAAATGCGTGGGGGCACGTGTGGGGGACGTCATCATCACGGTGCATGGCACCGGCGATTCAGAGACTGCTGCCGCGATTGGACGTGTCGACGAAAACGGCAAGCTCCTGCAGAAATGGTGGGAACCCGGCTCTCCCTTCGAGCGGCAGCTTCTCTCCTATCTTGGCGCCGACTTCGAGGGCGCGCATTTCGAACCTTTCATCTGGTCGGGCGCCAACTCCGAGCGCGAGCGCCGCAAAGCCGCCAAGGAATTGCTAAGTAAACTGAAGGAACACGATGCCGCCGGCGACACCTATCACCTTATCGGCCACAGCCATGGCGGTTCGATCCTCGCAGAAGCGATGATGCTATCTGTTCGAAAGAAGTCGCAGTCGAGCGGCCCGCAGTCGATCACTAGCGTCGGCATGCCCCGCATTGAGTATCGGAACCACCTTGTGTCGACCCGCAGTATCGTTGGCGGGTTATTCGACTTGCGGCTTTTGATCGCTCAGGCGATTCTCGCAGTTGGCATCACCTGGGCAATGTTCGCGGCGCTCGACGCTTATTTTCAATCGTCGAATTGGTCGATTGTGATGAGATCGAACTGGGATATCGTGCCTCAGACTTTCCTGGCGATTCTTATCTTGCTTATTGGCCTCATCGGTGTGCCTCGGATCCTTTTGAGCGCCGTCGGCCTGGGCAAACGATGGCGCTCGCGCGAGACGAAATCTGCAGAGGTTATCGCCGGTTCCCGGTGGCAGTCCTATTGGCATGTCGACGATGAGGTCATCGGCGGGTTGGTTGCAGCTCGCCGCATTGTCTTGCCGCTGTTCAAAGAAATGCGACCGTCGAACTTCTTCCGAGGACTGTTTAGCCTTGGGCTATTTCTAGCGCTCCTGACGTTTTTTCTGGGGTCGTTGCTGTTCATTGTCTGGGTGACAGACATGTTGGCCATGCGCCGTTCGGTCCTCCCAGAGCTCGATCCGATTCAGATGCTTGAGGCTGGCAACGAAATCAAGTTCCTCGTGGCCTTGCAGATGGAGATTGGGGAGCAAATCACCTGGTTCCTTCCCGCGATTGCTTTTGCAATCTTGGCATTGGGGTCTGGCGTCCTCTTCTTGATCGTTCGGCTTATCTTCGATCTTCCTTACCGGTACACCCTTGCCAAATGGTTGGACGGTATGGTGTCCGGAAAGTTGCGCTCGGATGCATATGGACGTGACGTTCAGGGCGAGAGCGTGGGGGGCGTCTCAAGGCAGCCGGAATTCCTCTCCCGGAAAACGCAGGGGCTGCCTGAGCCGATTCATAGCGAGATGCATGCGTTCGTCAACTCGGGCGCCGCCGCAACGCTTGCCAAAATGCGGCTTCTCTTCAGCACCCAGGAACTGTGGGAAAAGAAGGGCGACCTTCTCGGCGCGTTGTCAGGCAATCTCAAGTGGAACGAGCTCTTGCACACAAGCTACTTCTATAACGAGCGGCTCGCAAAGCTCATTGCCTTTGGGATCCTCACGCCGTCCGGACGATCGCCAAGCGAAGCGTTGAAGGCCGATTCGGACTTTCCGGAGATCGAGAAATGGTACCGCCACATAAGCGGGGGGCAGCCCCCTAACGCTCGTTGCGCGGTTGGGCCATCCGATTGACAAGGGTCGTTTGGGTGCGGCGCCTTCGCGCCCATACCTGCAGCGCCGGAAATTCGCGGCCGCAAGGCGCCTAGTCAGTTCTGCCACTTGGGCTCGCGCGATTTCAATTCATGCGCGAGCTGATGGTGTAGAAGCGCACGCGGGCTTGCGTGCACACACATTCGATTGCAACCCGTTGTTTACCATGCCTATCATTTCCGCTCTCTCACAGCGCGGGAATGATCGTGAGCGACACGAGCCGGCTACAAGCCTCTGAAATTTGGCGTGAGAGGCGCAGCGATTCACGCGCTGTTACAGCGGATGAGCACAATCCGGGCAACGCACTGCTTGCGCGCGTTCGCGCCTATGCGCTTGAGATCGCAGCGCGCGCCGCCGAAGCCGAGACGGCCCGAACGATGCCGCGCGATCTTGTCGACAGCCTGCGCAAGGCCGGCGTATTTGGCATGGTCGTGCCAAAGCACGTAGGCGGGCCAGGCATCGATTTCGCGACAACTCTCCGCGTCATCGAAGAGCTTGCGGCAGCCGACGGTTCGGCCGGCTGGATCGCGATGATCGGCTGCAACGGACCTTATTGGTATTCGCATCTTCCCAAGGAGCGCTTCGAAGCGATCTATGCGAATGGGCCGGATGTCATCGGCGGTGGCTCGACCCGCAATGGCGGGGTTGCCGAGATTGGCGATGGCGGTTTTCTCGTCAATGGTAAATGGGGCTTCACCAGCGGTTGCCTGCATGCGGATTGGCTTTACTGCTTCGCCATCGTAACGCTTGCCGGCACACCCGTGCCGAGCCGCTTTCCCGGCGTGCCGCGTATTCGGGTCGTGGTGTTGCCGGCGCATGAGTTCACCGTCATCGAAAACTGGGACTCGGTGGGCTTGCGCGGAACCGGCAGCCACGACATCACGCTCAAGGACAAGTTTGTTCGCGAAGACCAAAGCTTCGATATGCAAATGGATGGCGAGCTTGCGCTTGGCCCCGCGAACGTGCTCGCGCATTACCACATGGCCGCGGTTTCACTCGGCATCGCGCAGGGTGCGTTCAATGACGTCGTTGCGCTTGCGTGCGGCGGCAAGGCGAGGGCCTATGCGACCTCAGGAATCGCCGATTCGGTCTTGTTCCAGAAGACGCTGGGCGAAGTCGAGGCCGACATAATGGCCGCCCGCGCGATGTTGTATGAATGCTCGCAAGATGCACTGGAGCGGTTCGAGGAATGGCGCCCGGGCGATGCCTCTTTCATCACGCGCGCCTTGCAGGCGATCATGTGGGTCACGGCGACCTCGGTGCGCGTCGTCGATGCGTGCTACACGGCGGGCGGCGGCTCGTCGCTTCTCAGCGCTTCGCCGTTGCAGCGACGCCTCCGCGACATCCACGCCGTCACGCAGCATTGGTCGGTTCAGAATCGGGGCTATGTCGCGGCGGGGAACTATGCGCTTGGCAAGCCCGTCAATCCGTTTTCGGTCATTGTTTAGCGGCGACACGCCTTGTCTTGAAGGCGCCGGGTAAGCGATAAGCTTGCCGCATGAGCGCGCCTAAAATTCTCGGTATACTGAACATCACTGAAGACTCGTTCTCGGACGGGCGCAAATTCCTTTCGGCAGATGCGGCGCTCGCTCATGGCCGGAAGCTGTTGGAGGACGGCGCCGACATTATCGACATCGGGCCCTCGGCAAGTAACCCCGACGCCATTCCGGTTTCGCCGAAGGAGGAGATAAGGCGCCTTGGATTCGTTATGCCCGAGTTGATCGCCGCGGGCGCCAAGATCTCGGTCGATAGTTTTCAGGGCGAAACCCAAATCTGGGCGCTTCAGAATGGCGCGGCCTATATCAACGACATTCATGGCTTTCCCGACACCGCGGTCTACCCGGCGCTGGCGTCGTCGTCTGCAAACCTCATCGCTATGCACGCCATTCAGAAACAGGGCGTCGCGACTCGCGAAAAGGGCGATCCAGCAACGATCTGGGACAAGATTCTCGGGTTCTTTGCGGTGCGCCTCAAGGCGCTTGAGGCCGCGGGCATCGCGCGGGAGCGTATGATCCTCGATCCCGGCATGGGGCTCTTCCTTGGCGCGGGCCGCGAAGTGTCGCTGAAGGTGCTGCGCGAGATTGGCCGGCTCAAGGCCGAGTTTGGCTTGCCGGTCCTGGTTTCGGTGTCGCGCAAGAGCTTCTTGCGTGCGCTTGCAGGCGGGCGCTCGCCGGAGGAAGCCGGCCCCGTTACGCTGGCGGCCGAGCTGTTTGCCGCCGCCCAGGGCGTCGATTACATTCGCACCCATGATGTCAAAGCTCTTAAAGATGCGCTCGCAATTGTGAGCGCGCTCTCCGGCGAATAAAACCGGGCCGAAGGGCAAGATTTAACGACTGACGGGCACACTTGGCTCGGGCTCATAGGACCAGCTCTTAATGGCGCGTAAATTCTTCGGCACAGACGGTATCCGCGGCACGGCCAACGTCTATCCGATGACGGCGGAGGTCGCACTCAAGGTCGGCATGGCCGCGGGCCGTGTGTTTCGGCGCGGCGAGCACCGCCATCAGGTCGTGATCGGCAAGGACACGCGCCGCTCGGGCTATATGATCGAATACGCAATGACGGCCGGCTTCAACTCGGTCGGCATGGATGTGCTGCTGTTCGGCCCGATCCCGACGCCGGCGGTTGCGATGCTCACCCGCTCGATGCGCGCCGATCTCGGCGTGATGATCTCCGCCTCGCACAATCCTTACGAGGATAACGGCATTAAGTTGTTCGGGCCCGACGGCTACAAGCTTTCGGACGAGGTCGAGCTCGAAATCGAGAAATATCTGCATGAGGGGCCGAGCGAGGGGCTAGCCGAGCCCGCTCATATAGGACGATCGACGCGTATCGAAGATGCGCAAGCGCGCTATATCGAGTTCGTCAAAGCAACGCTGCCGCGTTCACTGCGCCTTGACGGCATGAAGATCGTCGTCGATTGCGCACACGGCGCCGCCTACAAGGTCGCGCCCACGGTGCTCTGGGAGCTGGGCGCGGAAGTCATTCGCCTCGGCACCGAGCCCAATGGCTACAATATCAATCGCCAAAGCGGCTCAACGGCGCCCGCCGCAATGTGCGAAGCGGTGCGCATGCACGGCGCTGATCTCGGTATTGCGCTCGACGGCGATGCTGATCGCGTGATCGTCGCCGACGAAAACGGCGCGGTTATCGACGGCGATCAGGTGATGGCGCTGATTGCGCGCCGCTGGGCGAATGAGGGGCGTCTCAAAGGTGGCGGCGTCGTTTCGACGGTGATGTCCAATCTTGGCTTCGAGCGCTATCTGGCCTCATTTGGACTCAAGCTTCATCGCACGCAAGTCGGCGACCGTTATGTCGTCGACGCGATGCGGAAATTCTCGATGAACCTTGGCGGCGAGCAATCGGGCCATATCGTGCTCAGCGACTTCTCGACCACGGGTGACGGCCTGATCGCGGCCCTTCAAGTGCTGTCAGTGATCGTGGGCGAAGGCAAGCGCGCGAGCCAGGCCACGCATGTGTTCGAGACGGTTCCTCAGGTTTTGAAAAACGTGCGTGTTAATGGAGCGGCGCCACAGGTCATTCTCGACAGCGCGCCGGTGAAGTCCGCCATCACCGCGGCAACCGAGAAGCTGGGCGCGTCAGGCCGCATCTTGGTGCGCAAGTCCGGCACCGAGCCCGTCATTCGCGTGATGGGCGAGGGCGACAACGAGACGGTAGTGAACGCGGCGGTAGCCTCGATCATCGGCGCCATCGAGGCGGAAGCGGCACGATGATCGCGCGTGTTCTGTCGATTGCGGGCTCCGACTCGGGGGGCGGCGCCGGCATTCAAGCCGACATCAAGACGATTACGGCGCTCGGCGGCTACGCCACAACAGCAATTACGGCGCTCACTGCGCAAAACACAACCGGCATTTCAGCCGTCATGGATGTGCCCGCCGATTTCATCCGCAAACAAATCCGTGCCGTGCTCTCCGACATCGGCGCCGATGCCGTGAAAACGGGGATGCTATCGCGCGAGGATGTCATCGTCGCAATAGCCGATGAGCTCAGGAATGTCGCGCCGAGCATTCCGCTCGTTGTCGATCCGGTCATGGTCGCTAAAGACGGAACGCGCCTCTTGAGCAAGCCTGCAAACGATGCGCTCAAGCGTGATCTTTGTCCGATCGCGGCCGTCATTACGCCGAATGTTCCGGAGGCGGAGGAATTGACGGGCCTTACGATCAGAGACGTGAACGATATGCGTCGCGCCGGGGAGATGTTGATGTCGCTCGGTTCGAAGGCCGTGCTCGTGACCGGCGGGCATTTGGATGTCGATGTGATCCCAAACCTTCTTGTGACTTCCGAGGGCGAGGAAGTGTTCACGATGAAACGCGTGCGAACGCCGCATACGCATGGCACCGGCTGCACGCTCGGCTCGGCGATAGCGACTTATCTCGCGCAAGGCCAATCGCTCAGCCGGGCCGTTGAGCAAGCAGTGGCTTATGTCGGCTGCGCGGTTGAGGAATCACCTGGGATCGGGCGCGGCCAAGGCCCGATCGCGCACGTGAATAGTTTTTCGCGCCGGCGCTGAAATACGCGCGACATTTCGGCTCTAACCGCCAAAGTAATTGACCGTAAAGCCAAACGGGCATATATCCCCACTCGGGACACGCTGCCCCAACGCAGCGCACTATTCTGAGAGGAATAGACCGATGACTACTCCGGTCATGCGGCCCCAGCGGCCGCATTTTTCGTCTGGGCCAACCGCAAAGCGGCCAGGCTGGACACCAAATGCCATCGCGAATGCCGAGCTTGGGCGTTCGCATCGCTCTAAGCCCGCTAAAGCCAAGATCAACGATTCGATGAAGCGCACCCGCACGCTTCTCGGCATCCCTGCCGACTATCTGGTCGGCATCGTACCAGCTTCCGACACGGGCGCCGTCGAGATGGCGCTCTGGTCGCTCTTGGGCGCGCGCGGCGTTGATGTCCTCGCGTGGGAGAGCTTCGGCCTCGGCTGGGCGAGCGATATTCAGAAAGAATTGAAGCTCAAAGACGTTCGCATTTTGAAGGCGGAATACGGCGCGATCCCAGATCTCTCGAAGGTCGATCCGGCGCGCGACGTGGTCTTCACTTGGAACGGCACGACCTCGGGCGTGCGCGTCCCCAACGGGGATTGGATTGCTGCAAACCGCGAAGGCCTCACGATTTGCGATGCAACCTCAGCGGCATTCGCGCAAAAGCTCGATTGGGCGAAGCTCGATGTCACCACCTTCTCGTGGCAGAAGGCGCTCGGCGG
>JBAQHC010000489.1:0-6991 GCA_049288095.1 Alphaproteobacteria bacterium
ATCTTGGTCCAAGCGGCGTGGGGATCCTCTGATTACGCGGTGATCGCAATTACCTTGCTGTCGAGCCTCGTGCTTGGCTTAGCGCTCGCACGGCGTGCCTTCGAGCGCCAAGGGCAGGTCGCCGATCCCGCGCGGCGAAACAGAGCCCCGGAAATTGCGTTGCGCGAGCTTCTCGTGCTCGGCGTGACCAGCGGGCTCACCCTTGCGGGCGGCCTTTATCCCGCGCCCTTCATCATCATCAGCGATGCCAATGGCGGGCATGCCCATATCCACAGCGAGCTGACGGTGCAGAGATGACACCCTTTGCCTTCAACATCGTGCTTGCCGTGATTTGGGCCGTGCTAATCGGCCGTGTCGATCTATTCAATTTTCTCGTCGGCATGGGCTTCGGCGCGCTCGCCCTGTTCTTATCGCGCGGCATCTGGGGCGGGGCGGGATATTTCCGCCGGATCGGGCGCACGCTTTCACTTATCGCATGGAGCGTGCTCGAGCTTGTCTCGGCGGCATTTATCGAAGCGCTGAGCGCGTTTCGCATCGGCCGCGCACCCGAGACGGTTCGCATCGAGGTGCCGCTGACGATTGACCGCGATGCAGAGATCGCCGTGCTCTCGAGCCTCATCTCGCTGTCGCCCGGCACTCTCGTCCTTGGCCTGACGAGCGATCGCGCGCGATTGATCGTGCGAACCTCGGCTAAGCGCAGAAATGAGATCGAAGCCAGGATCAAGCGGCGCTTCGAGAGGCACATCTTGGAGGTGATGCGATGACAGGCATCGGAATCACGGGTGCAATGGCCACGACCTGGCTCGCCTTCGCGATCAACGCAGGATTGGTCTTGTTGCTGCTCGGCGCGCTGCTCACGCTATGGCGCGCGGTGCGCGGGCCATTGCGGTCGGACAGACTCGTCGCGCTCGTTCATTCATGGCTCATCGGTATCGGCCTAATCATCTTGCTCGCGCTCCGCTCGCATAGTTGGCGCTCGCTCGATCTTGCGCTCGCGCTTGCGCTGCTTGGCGGCATCGTTCCACTGGCCTGGTCATGGGCGAACCGCAATGCGGCCAGAGAACGGCAAGACAACTCAAATGGCGAGGTCACTCATGTCGACGCTCATTGATTCGGTCTTGGCCATTCTTGTGATCGTAGGGTCGTTGCTGCTCTTTGCCGCAAGCCTGGGCCTGGCGCGCGGGCACGATGGCGTTGCGCGCATTCAGCCGGTCGCCAAGGCGGGCACCGTGGGGGTGGTCGTATTGCTGCTCGTTGCGGCTATTGCCGCCGGGAATCTCGCGATTTTCATGCGTGATTTGACCGCTGCCGTATTGATCTTGATCGGCGCGGGCCTCGCATCACAAATTCTTGCGGAGTCAATTGGTCACTCGCAAGACTAGAGAGGCTTTACTGTTACAATCCAGCAACGAGTGGGGCCGGCCGGAAATCAACTATTGAATAGACTATTCTTGTCTTCTAGCTTGTGGCCTTTCCAATTCAGAATGTGAAAGGTTGCCGGCAGTGGAAGAGACGGCCGAATACATTAAGATGACCGCCGAATTGGTTGCGGCCTATGTCGGAAACAATAACCTAAGTCCAGCTGATCTTCCGGGCCTCATTCGCGAGGTCCACGTGGCGATTTGCGGCGCGGTCAATGGCTCCGGCACAACCCATTCAAATGCGCCGAGCCCTGCTGTCCCCATCAAGCGCTCGGTCACTAGCGAGCACATCACCTGTCTTGAGTGCGGCAAGCAATTCAAGTCGCTCAAGCGGCACCTCAATACGCATCACGGCCTGAAGCCGGCCCAGTATCGCGAGAAGTGGTCGCTGCCTTACGACTATCCGATGGTCGCCCCGGCCTATGCCAAGGAGAGATCCAAACTGGCGATCGACATGGGCCTTGGCAGGAAGCAAGCCTCGACCCGCCGCAAGCGCCGCAGCGCCAAAGCGTCCTCGCCGCCACCGGCGTAGCGCGTCCTCGCGCCGAATTCGTTAACACCTGTAAGCGGCCTTTCCGCTTCCAGCGATTGCATTTGAGGCGCGAACTCGCTCAACTGTGCGAATCGCATTTGTGATCTGACAATGACGGGGGAGTAATGAGCGCGACTGATCTTGCATTTCGCGCCCAGCTCGTGATTCCGGAACAGCGCCAACTCTTCGACTATTGGCGCTCCAAGTGTGGCGTGCGGCGCATGGCTTCGCGCTCAGATGTCAGGCCGGCGGAGATCAAGCGCCTGCTGCCTTACGTCACGCTGATCGACATTATCGAGGAAACGCGGCCGCGTTTTCGTGTTCGGTTGGCGGGCACGCAGCTGCGCGAATTCTTCGGGCGCGAAATAACCGGCGCCTATCTTGATGATCTCGATCTCGGCGGCAGGCCGAATTACTGGGAAGCGGCGAATGAACGGCTTGCGCAAGGATTGCCGGCGCAAGGCATTCTTCCGGTTCATCGGCCGCGCGGCGAGTTCATCACGCGATTTTGGGTAAGGCTCCCACTTTCCGACGATGATCGCCGCGTCAATATGGTTCTCGGTCACGACTCGTTTGTCTTTGCGTCAAAGCTAGGTGCACTCACGGGTCGAGCCGGGCTCGCCAGCGGTTGACAATTGGCCTTAAGGCGCGACATCGAGAATCTGCGCGAACGCCTGAAGACCATTGCCAAGGGCAATGGGCTCATCTTGTTTGCCGGCGCGCTCATTGTGCTTGTCATCGCGCTTGCCGCCGCCGGTTCCTTCCTCTTGCGCCCCAAGCCACCGGTAGGGGCGAGCCTCGATGGGCCGGCCTTCTGCCGGCAATGCGCCGCGCTGTCGCGGCTCGAGAACACAATGAAATCCGTGCTTGCGAAGAACGAGGATCTGAGCAGCGAGGATCGTGAGCGCATCACGACCGAAATCGCCGGATGGCAACGCCGATGCTCGACGCTTCTCTGTTCGGCTCCCCAGAAGGAGGGCGAGGGACTCGCTTGCAAAGCACCATCGGCGTCCTTGCTGAGCGAGCTCGCATCGATCGACACGCTTTCTGAATCATTGACCCAGCGCACATCGCTCTGCTCACAAGGTGGATGTCAGTCGGCGCGCTGCGAACAGGCTAACGCAGCGGTCACGACATTCTCAAATCTCGATCGAGAGCTGCGAACCCTCATCGACAATCCCTCGGCGCTTGCCGGCGAACAGCGGCAGCCCGCGAGCGGCTTTCTGTTCGATCAGCTCGGCACATTGGATGAAACCGTGCTCGCGGCACCGAGCCTTGTTGCAAGCGACAGGTTCGCAGCCGCCGAGGCGCGCATTCTTTATTTGCGCGATCAAGCCGTCGACGCCGAGGCTCAATCGCCCGATAGCGCTGAGGGCCTGCTCGCCGACCGTCTCGGTGAAGTAAGCACATCGATTGAAGCGCTCGCGCAAGCACGACGCACGGGCGTTAGCGGTACTGCGCTCATCGCGCTTTGGCGGGACTTTGCTGAATCTTCTTCACGCCTGCTGGTCGAGGCTGCGACACTGCAGGCGCAGGTACATGGCGGCACCAACGTGTTTCGGGCGATGGTTGATCCAGAACAGCTGAATGCTCCGGCCGCCGAGGGTAAAGTGTGCGAAGGCACGCTTCGGCTTGTTCAAGCGACCGAACAGCGCATTGCGCAGGCTCTTGCGGGCCTCAATAGCTGTAATCAGCGCGCGGATTGCACGAGCGATGACGAAGAGGGTGCAATCGCGGCAACCGGCCGGCAAGTCGCAAGCGGTCAATCACTGCTTGAGCTGCTCGCGGGTGACCGTGTTTCGGCCGCCGCCGCTCTCCGCTCGCTCAGCTTTCAGCGCGATCCGGAAGTCGCGCTGACCACGGATCTTGCGCAATATTTCTCCGGCGAAGCCATTGCCGTACACGCCCTTGCGGAGAACAACCGCTGTCTTGCCGACCGCGGCTCGCATCTTGTGCTCGCGCGATCGTCCGGCGATGCAACGCCGGCGCAGGGCATTGAGGCGCACGCACTTGATCCTGCCGACAGCGCCACCTGGCTGTTCGCCGCGCCGCAGGAGCCGGGGACCTATCGCTTTGTGCTCGATACCTCCAAGGATCGCGGCGAGGGGCAGTTCGGCGCAAGCGCTGTGTTCGCCGTCTCGCCGCCCGCAACGCGTGCCTGCTCCGGCTTCACGGGCCGGTGGCAAACCGATTTCGGTGTCTTGACGATCTATGTTCGCGATGGCCTTGCCCGCGGCAGTTATCGCAAGACGGATGAGCGCGCCGGGCTTCTTGTCGGCTCCGTCGACGGCAATACGCTCACCGGCCGATGGACATCCGAACTTGGCGATGGCGGGGCAAAGCTCACGCTCGGACCTAACGGACGCAGTTTCCAGGGCACCTGGAGCCAATATGCCGATAAGTACAGCGGAGCGGGAAAATGGGATGGCCAATGCATTGGCGCAGCCGGGCCCAATCCGAGCGCGCAACCCGGCCGGTGAGCGGAAATTTACCGTTTAGGTAATTTTGTGTGTAATGTGCCTCTAGAGAAATTACGCGATTATCTGCATCCGGATTACGAGAGGTGCAATCCAGTCGACCTCTTGCTCATAGAGGATCGTGCTTCGGGGTTCGGCCGGAACGAGCGTGAAGCGCGGCCCGGTACCGGTAACGCGCGCCAGCATTACGGCGCCGTCCTTGAGCGCGACAATGCAGTCATGGCCGACCCCATTGCTCATGCTTGCGCCGCGCAGCCGCTCACCGATCACGCGTTCGCCCGCGGCATAAAAGCCCTGGTGCGCCGCGATCTCGATGGCAACGGCGTCATTAGTCGGCACTTCGACCGTTATGCGTTCGTCCACCATGCCGGAAACGCGCCCGTTGCGGCCAGCCTTGCCTAACATCTGAATCGCCGGACGGCCGCGCTGCTCAATCAGCTCGGAGGGGTGTACACCGAGGGCAACGGCAAAACGATCGAGCCATTCCGTCGACAGCGTCATCGTGTCTTTTTCGAGCCGAGACACCGTGGCCGCAGTTGTCCCCACTTTCTGCGCGAGCTCAGCCTGGGTGAGCCCCCTTAGGAGCCGGACCTGCCGGATCAGGTTTCTCAATGCAAGTGCCTTCAGAAGCTGGCGATTTATGCGTCAGCCGCGCGGTCATGGCGGCATTTCGATTCAAGTCAAATCAATTACCTATTTGGATAGTTATTCACGGGAAAGTCAAGAGTGATATATTTCGCATTGCGTAATTTCATATCGGGGTCATGTCATGCGTTCCCTCGTTCCTTCTTTCGAGCCAAGCGCCGCTCCCGGCGCGGACGGGCCCGAGTTTACGATCATCAGCCAGGCGACATTGGGGGTCGTCTCGCTCGCGCTGGGTTTATCGCCATCCGACATCTTGTCGAGCTCGCGACGTGCCCCAGCCGTTTATGGCCGGCAACTCACGATGTATCTGCTCAATACAATCTTCCGCATGAAGCACAGTCATATCGGGCGGGCGCTCGGGCGAGACCGGACAACAGCCACTTATGCCTGCAAGGTCATCGAGGAGCTGCGTGACGACCCTTCGGTGGAGGTGCTGCTCGGCGCCTGTGAAGCTTCGCTCACGGGGCTCAGGGACCTTGCGGGAGATCCTGCGCCAAAGCCGCGGCGCCGCCGGATTGCTGCCTTAACGAACGCACCGGAGGCGTAAACGCAATGAGCGAGCGGTTAAACGCCTTGCGCGTGGAAGGCCAGGCAAAATGCGAAGGCGAGCGCGTGTTGCCGCATCTCAAGGCAAGCTCGCGCGTCCTTGCGCCCGATAAGGATGACGGCTTCGCTGTTTTCGCGCGCGGGCACGGACGGCCGATTGTTACGACGGCTGAGCCTTTCGTGCGCGTCTGGCTGCGCAGCGAGCTCATCGAGCTAAGCAGCGATGCGATCATCAACAAAGGAACTGGCGGCTCGGCCTTCGTGCTCACGCGCGTGGGGCAAGCATTCGTTGCGCGTGCACGGGCTAAGAGCCAATCCTTCGGCGCGCAACATCGCGTGCTTGTGCCTGCCAGGGGCGTGATGGAAGGCGAGATCACACCGGAATTCAACGCAGCTGAATCGCCGCTCGGTTGGCTTAGGCTGCGCCGCGATTCAACAGGAAAGCCGCATATCAGCGAGGCCGAATTTCGCGCCGGCGAAAGGCTTCGCTCGGATTTCACGCTGGCTGTTATGACTCCCAAGGTAAGCGCAAGCTGGCCACTTGAGCGGGTCGATTGTACGCGCCGCGCCGGCTACTCGCCGATCTTCGAAAGCGAGCGGGCGCTTGAGGCGCGCGCGCGTTTCTGGGCTGCGCTCGATTGCGTTGGGCAGGAGATTGCGAGCGTGCTCGTCGGCGTGTGCTGTCATCTTGAAGGGCTTGAGGCGCTCGAAACGCGGCTCGAGCTGCCCAAACGATCGGCCAAGACCGTCTTGCGTCTTGGGCTCAAAGCGCTTGCGCGCCATTATGGACTCTCGCGCGGCGATGGCCGTGCGGAAATCCGCGGGATGACAAGGGGCGCATTGCCGGCGGAATGAGAGTGAGGCGCTTTGTCGTTAGGCGTTTTGACCGTGGAGTGTACGCGCCGCTTCGTCCCTTATGCGGTCCACCATTGCGAACAGGCCGTTCGAGCGCTGCGGCGACAAATGCGTATCGAGGCCGAGCTGATGGAGAATGGCGCGCGCATCGATCGCGAGGGTCTCGCTGGCCGTGTGTCCCGAATAGATCGCGAGGAGAATAGCGATCAGTCCACGGACGATATGCGCATCGGAGTCGCCGCGGAATGTGAGCTTGGGATCACTCCCGCTGCCGCGCTCGGTGACTAGCCAGACCTGGCTCACGCAACCGCGAACCTTGGTTGCGTCGTTATGCTCCGCAGGCGTTAGCGGCTGAAGCGTCCGGCCAAGCTCGATAACGTGGCGATAGCGCTCTTCCCAATCCGAGAGCAGCTCGAAATCGTCAATGATCTCCTCGATCTTCGCCATGAAGAGGAGATATTCGCTTCGGCCTCGCCGAGCAAGGCTCCTTCATCGAGGCCGGAGCGGCTCAGTCT
>JBAQHC010000490.1:0-1838 GCA_049288095.1 Alphaproteobacteria bacterium
TTCATACGTGCAAACCTATTTTGTAGAAGCAATATGCAAATTCACTGTATGCATATTACATTTCATTTTTCTTTATTGCTTTAGCCATACCGACCGCTCGACTACCGGAAACGAAGGCTATGCAATGGGCATCAAGTTCAGCCTGTAGCACCGTATTAAGACTTGATTCTAATCCACCATCCACACAAGTCTTGGCAAGCTGCACGCTAAGGGGAAAGTTACCTGCGATCTTTCTAGCCAGCTGCATTGCCTCATTATCCAATTTTTGAATTGGAACTACTTTGTTTACCAATCCTATTCTTTCCGCCTCTATTGCGTCTATCATCTCTCCTGTAAAAAACATTTCTTTAGCTTTTGCCATGCCGATCAAACGAGGTAGCATAAATGTAGCTGCTTGGGCTATCGTCCCGCCTATTTTCAACTCTGGAAATCCAAATTTTGTACCCTCCGCTGCTATCCTTATGTCACAGCTAATAGCAAGTCCACAGCCTCCACCCAAAGCGTAACCGTGGACCGCTGCTATGGTAGGCTTAAATAGACTCGCAAAGGTACGCGGTATGCTCTGTATGAGCTTGGCAAACTCCCTGTGTTCGTCCAAGGTTCGAGTCTTTACTGATGTCTTAAGGTCTGCCCCCGCAGAGAATGCCTTTCCCTCACCCTTAAGTATAATTACCCTTACAGTTTTCTCATCTTGCGCGGCTTTGAGAGCAGAAACCAAATCTAGGATCATTTCTTCGTTTATTGCGTTCATCACTTTAGGCCTATTAAGCCTAATTATCCCTACCTGGTTTCCTCCCTGATAACAAACTGTCTCCATAGCTGCCTCGCCCTTTCTTTAGTCTATTTGCTCTTTATATCAGATTATTTTCGATGCTTAGCCTCTCGTGCCTACGAGTTCGATTATTTTTAAGCCTCGGTAATGCTATGTCATTTTATCTTATATGTTAATACCAAGTTACTCTCTATTTATCACGATCGCAAACCCCAACCCACCTCCGACGCAAAGAGTAGCCAGTCCCAAGGTTAAATCCCTTTTTGCCATCTCATGAATTAACGTTACCACCAACCGACATCCTGTTGCCCCTACAGGATGGCCCAATGCAATGCCACTTCCATTGACATTGACAATCTCTCGATTCAATCCTAGCTCTTTCTCACAGGACAAATACTGAGCGGCAAAAGCTTCATTAATTTCTATGAGTTGAATATCTTTGAGAGAAAGTCCCACCCTGCTCAATATCTTCTTCGTTGCTGGGACAGGCCCTATACCCATATAAGATGGATCCACTCCAACGATCGCATATCCCAGTATTTTGGCCAGCGGCTTCAGCCCCATTTCTTTCGCTTTCTCTTTAGACATTAAGAGAGTTGCGGCAGCTGCATCATTGAGCCCTGATGAATTTCCAGCTGTCACCGTTCCACCCTTTTTGAAGACCGGTGGCAACTTCGCCAGTTTGTCCAAAGTCGTTCCAGGTCTCGGATGTTCATCAGTAGCAACAATCCTTGCTTCTCCTTTTTTTATTGGGATGGAGACAGAGGTTATTTCATCTTTGAATTTCCCTTCTTGAATAGCTCTGCAGGCTCTCTGTTGGCTCAACAGTGCAAATTCATCCTGTTCTTCCCGTGAAATTCTGTACTTCTCTGCAAGGTTCTCCGCTGTCAATCCCATCCCATCTCCGATAGGGTACTCCTGCATGGCTCTCCACAGCATATCAATCAATTGTCCGTGCTGAAGGCGCTGCCCCCAGCGGGTAGTGGTCAAAATATAGGGAGCATTGCTCATGCTCTCGACTCCACCGGCGATGACCACATCTACGTCACCATCTCGAATAGCCTGG
>JBAQHC010000491.1:0-1668 GCA_049288095.1 Alphaproteobacteria bacterium
CTGATATCCGTGCCGACCGCGCCGCGGCCCTGGCGACGGCGCGCAAATATTTCCCCCAGGTCGAGGAGAAGGTGCTGACGACAGCGATCGACCGGCTGATCCGCGAGGGCGTGCTGCCGGCCTCGCCGGCGCTCGCGCAACGATCGTGGGAGGCGGCCGTCGGGGCACGGCGGGAGATCGGCGACCTCAAGGGGCCGGCGCCGTACGGCGAGAATGTGGATGCTCAACTTATTCGCGACGCGCTCGCCCGGTGACAGCTTTTTTGTCGAAGGGATTTTTCAATGTCTCGCTATGGTATTGCCTTAGCTGCTCCATCGGCACTGTATTTGCCATTGTATCTGGCGAAGGTAATGAGCCCGAAACGGGCATTTAAGGTCATTGATTTCGTATACAAGGAGGATAAGAAACTAAATCCTGCGGACGATCCTGGGAACGTGAGCGATCCGCTCATCAACTACTTGCTCAGCGAGGACAAGCAAGACGCAGATCCCCAATGCATCATGGCCGTGTGCGATCCGTTCCGCGCTCTATTGAAGCCGATTGCTGGACACGGCCGGCCCAAGATAGCCGGAACACTAATTCAGCATATGTTCTTCTGGCTGATCGATCATGGCACCGAGCTTAAGGACGGGGACGAAAACCGAATCCATGAGCTGTTCGAGAAAATCGTCGTTGCTCCACGGCATATGACGGGCTATGCGGTCGCCTGCCACTATCTGCAGATCAAATGTAATGCTTGCCCAGAGCAAATAGAGAAGACCCTATTCTGGGAAACCAAGCCTGGCTTTGAAGCGCAGTACTGCCGCACCTTTCAGCGGCAACGTCCAAAGAAGGATTACGCATACCTGACGTGGGACATGCGGAATAAGTTTCGGCTGGAAACGGGCGAGCAGGTGCATCTCCCTTTGCGCAATTTCCCCGAGTTCCAAGATTGCGCGATGACCGGTCTCGTCGTGAACGAGAAAATGTATGAATCCGATGAGGGTGGGCTCATCGACGAGTTGATCGGGCTCACGTACGACGCCGTCAGTTTCATGGGCGACGACCCCGAGGGAGCGGCGCAGTGTTTAAGGGATTACGCCGATCCCTACATTGATTTCTCCGATTGGTCACTGACCGAGAGATATATTCAGTACCTACTCTGCACGAATGCGTTTGCTCATAGCAACAAAATCGACACGGCTCAAATACAAAAAACTATCGAGATACGAAAGAGTGCAACAGCGGGGCATCGAGAGATGACTCACTATGAGTCGAACCCGAAAATAGAAGATTATCTGGCGAAAACCGCCCATTGCCCGGACCAGGAATTGAATCGCCAGTTGCGCGAGCGCGCGGTCTTGTTGCGGTGGACTTTAGGCGAGGCGCGCGAAAAGAACGATGCCTATTTGGCAAAAGAAACGAAGAGCATGCAACGGTCGATCTATGTCGGGTTCTTTCTCACGGCACTCCAGCTTGCTGACCTTGTGGTCCCGCAGTGGGCGACTTCTGTGCACCCAGTTGAGATCTTCAAGGAGTGGTTCACCGCGTTCACGACGTTCATGACGTTCAGGATCGTGCTTCCGCAGTGGGTGACTTCTGAGCTCGCAGTTGAGAGTTGGAAGGAGTGCTTCACGACGTTCGGAATCGTGTTTCCGCCGATTTGGGTGGTAGCGCACGATGCGCAAC
>JBAQHC010000492.1:0-18700 GCA_049288095.1 Alphaproteobacteria bacterium
CCCCCTCCGTCACCTGCGGTGACACCTCCCCCGTAAACGGGGGAGGAAAGTGAGAACCTCAAGGCCGTTCAAGGAGAGCGACAGCGCCTTGGCCGCCATCGGCGCAAATGCTGACGATGGCGCGGGCGCCACTCTTCATCCCGAAAAGCTCTTTCACGCATTGGCTCAAATCACGTGCGCCGGTCGCGGCAAACGGATGGCCGATCGCGATCGCGCTGCCATTGGGATTCGCGCGCTCCCATGGGAACGGGCCGAAATCGCGCTCAATGCCGGTTTTGCGTTTGATCCAGGCTTTGTCTTCGAGCGCCGCGACATTGGCGAGCACCTGCGCGGCAAACGCCTCGTGAATCTCCCAAAGATCGATGTCGTCGTAGCGCAGGCCCCGCCGCGCGAACATGCGCGGGATGGCGTAAGACGGCGCCATTAAGAGGCCCTCATTGTGCAAATCGACCGAAGTGATTTCGTAATCGATGAGCTTAGCGAAAGGCGTCCCATCAGGCAGGCGCTTAAGACCGTTTGCATTGGCAACCCAAACGGATGCCGCGCCATCCGTCACCGGCGATGAGTTGCCGGCCGTCAGCGTGCCTTTCCCGCTGGTGCGGTCGAAGGCGGGCGGCAATTTCGCGAGCTTCTCCAGCGAAGTGTCGGCGCGCGGGATCGTGTCGTGATCGGCCGTGCCGACCGGCACGATAAGATCGTTGAAGAACCCGCGTTCGCGCGCGGCGATCACGCGGGCATGGCCCTTGAGCGCCCAGGCATCTTGCGCCGCACGGCTGATATGCCATTCCTTCGCGGTGATCTCGGTGTGCTCGCCCATGCTCATTCCGGTCGTGCGATTGATGATCGCCGGAATGTGGAGGCGCACATCATGTAAGTGCAATTCGGTAAATTGCTCGAGCTTGGCGCCGAGCGAGCGCGCTTGAATGAAATGCCGCAGCCAATCGGAAAAATTTTGATTGAGGCCGATCTGCACGCGGCTCATCGCCTCAACGCCGCCGACGATTGCGAGATCACGCACGCCTTCTTGCAGCATGCCGCCTGCGGCAACGGCCGCAGTCATGCTGGAAGCACAAGCGAGGATAATGGAATAGGCCGGTACGGTCGGGTCAAGCTCCGCATCGAGCCAAATTTCGCGCGCGATGTTGCTCCAGCCGAGATTGGGCACGACCGAACCCCACACGGCGAAATCGGGCCGCGTGCCCGGCTTCAATCGCGCGATCATCGCTTGCGCGACCGGCACTGAAAGCGCGATCGCATCATACTCTTTCAGCGCGCCGTCAATCTTGGAGAAAGGCGAGCGCACGCCCGCTGCAATGAAGATCTCTGGCATCTCTTTCCTCACTCGTCATCGCGAGGGCGCGGAAACGCGCCCGTGGCGATCCAGCCTGGATTGCTTCTCTCCGCTCACAATGACGGAGTGGAATATCAGGTCGAGCGGAAGCCGATGCGCGCATGCGTGCCGTCACAAAACGGCTTGTTGGCGCTGCCGCCGCACCGGCAAAGCCGCGCCGATGTTACACGCGCAACGACACGGCCGGTGCCGCTGGTGATTTCGAGATTGCCGCGCACGCGATAGGGCCCGTCGGTTTCGGGATCGATCGCGAGCGGCCCATCACGCACGGGAAGCATTTCGGTCTTGCCGCTCGGCGGCTCGCCGGTCGCGTCGAAATGAATATCGTGATGCGACTGATCGCAGAATGGTTTGTTCTTCGAGGCGCCGCAGCGGCAAAGCGTGGCGCGATAATGCAGCTTTTCGCCGTCGAGCCGAATGTCGGCGCGTACGGCATAAGGCCCGCCTTCGCGCGTGGCGATGAGATTGACCGGCGGCACGGGCTCCGCCGGGCGGCCATCCTTGCGCGCATATCGAATGGCGCCCGAAGTGCACACATGCGCTATTTCCGCAAGACGCTCGACATCCATCGCATCGGGCTTGATCCACGGCCCTTGCACATTCGCCATGAACACTTGCGGCGCCCATGTCACGCAGAAGCGCGAGTGAATGCACTTCTTGCCTTCGTAGATCAATGTGAGCTTCTCACCCTCGATGTAATCGACACCATCAACCGTGCGTGGAATCGGCGGCGCGTCATTTCCGTTCGCAGCCGGCTTGGCGGCTGCTGTCGGCGCTTGCGCCGGAGCGGCAGCGGCGGGCGGCGGATCGGCTGGCTTGCCATTCATCTTCACCTCCTCGCTTTGACCAAAGCCGCGCGCGGCGCGTTTGGATAGTGCGTCGATCAATCGAGCGGCCGTCTGCACGCGATTGTCGCTGTTTTCGGCGAGCGCACTTGCTGCCTCGGAAAGCTCCGCGAAACGCTCGACGAAAAATCGCTTTGCCGCTTTGCCCCGCGGGAAGGGCGCTGAATCACGCACGGCCGTGAATGACATGCCGGCATTGCAATCCGGATTTGCAGGACCCGCGGGCAGGCGCGCCGCGCGCTCAGCGAGATAGGAGACGGCGCGCATGAGGCCAATGGCGAGATCGATGGCAAGCGGCTTCTCCTCGCCCCCGCGCGGCAAAAGATAGCTGAAAGCGAGCAGGCGCATCATCAGCATGTAGCCGGTGTTGGCGAGATCGACCGTGCGCGCGGCCTCTTCGTTTTCGATCCATACGCGATTGCCCGTGCGCACCGGGCGGCGCAGCAGCGGATTCCACGCGGCGGGGTGCGCCGGCTCGAAACTCGGGTTCTTTGCTTTGAGCGCCGCAAGCTTGTCGCGTACCTCGATGAAGCGCGAAAAGTGGGAGCCCGCCGAGTTCGATGGCGCACCTTCGCCTTGCTCGATGATCGCCTTGAGCGCGGCAGAGGCGGTCTTGATGCAAATTACCGGTTCGGCGCCCTTGAGTTCGACCTCATGATGCGAAAGCTGCAACAGCGGATCGCCGCAAAAGGCGATGCTCTCGCCTTTGCGCGCAACGAAGTCGCGCAAACGCGACTCAAGCGTTTCGTAAAATTCGCCGACGGTGTCGTAGTCGATCGGCATCGGCGTCAGACGCGGTTGCTCGATGCCGCGGCGGAAATTCACTTCCGGCTCGAAGCCGATGCCGTCGCGCTCGGGAGAGTCCTTTGGCCGTTCGAGGAAGATGAAATGCTGCAGCACTTCCTCCGAGAACGGAGCGAGCTTGACGACAACGCCCGCAGGCAGCGCGCCGGGATCAAGGGGGAAATTGCCGCGTCCGAAGCGCGGTGAGCCGCCGAGCGCGGATGTGATGTTCCATACCGCCGCGAGGTGGCCCATCTCGTCAACCGCAACGGCGAGGATCGCGCGCCGCCATTCCTCGACGGCGGCCGCTTCTTCCGGCGTGAGCCCTTCCTCCGTGCCATCCTTCAGGCTGAAGGCCGCATAAAGGTAGGTGCACATCAAATTGTGCTCGAGCTCCGCCGCCTCATAGAGCGCGTGGATCAATCGCTCGCGGGTCGCGGGCGTTGCAGCTGGTGCGTCCATCGGTTCCCTCCGGGCCGTTAGCCTGCGGGCGCAGGCTACATTTGTCTAGTAATACGAACGGCTAGGTTCCGCGCAGTCGGAGACGCGACGGTCAAGGCGCTTTGGATCGGGAACCAGCGCGGCCGAAATTCACTCGCCTTGGATATTTGTCCGGCTACGGATGATTTGGGCTCGCGCCCGCGCTCGCGGGTCTAGGGGCTGGCCTGGGGCCGATGAGACGGCACGCCGCAGCCTGGTCACAGCCCATCGGTCGGCTTCCCGCGTGCGACGGAGTCAGGGCGCAACACAACCCCGAATATTGCGCCTGCGAAGGCCGAAAAATGGGGCTTCTCATGGGTTCCACTTTTGATAAAGTCCTTAATTGCTGCAGTTGCGAAGGACCTGATGGCGATCCTGGCCGGCATAACCCACCTGACCCGCTACTCCTATGCCCGGCCGGCAAGCCTTTCGCCTCAGGTGATCCGCCTGCGTCCGGCGCCGCACGCCCGAACCCGCATTCAGAGCTATTCGCTCAAGATCGAGCCCCAAGACCACTTCATCAATTGGCA
Organism: Alphaproteobacteria bacterium; assembly: GCA_049288095.1. GTDB lineage: Bacteria > Pseudomonadota > Alphaproteobacteria > CAWBKL01 > CAWBKL01 > CAWBKL01. The sequence goes on from JBAQHC010000492.1 coordinate 3,990, forward strand.
GCAGGACCCGTTCGGCAATTGGCTTGCGCGCATCGTGTTTCCGAACGAGGTGCGAGATTTCAAGATCGAGGTCGATTTGATCGCCGAAATGTCGGTGATCAATCCGTTCGATTTCTTCATTGAAGGTTACGCCGACAGATTTCCGTTCGCGTATGAGAAGGATCTGAAGCAGGAGCTGACGCCTTATCTCCAGACCGACGAATATGGGCCCGAGCTCGAGGCCTATGTCGCTGCCGTCAAGCGCGGTATTCCCGCCGAAGGTATTCAGACCACGGACTTTATCGCCAATCTCAATCGCAAGCTTTCGCAAGACATCAAATATCTCATTCGCATGGAGCCGGGCGTGCAAACGCCGCAAGAGACGCTGCGCCTGGGCTCGGGCTCATGCCGCGATACTGGCTGGCTGCTCGTGCAGATCTTACGCAAAGTCGGCATTGCCGCGCGGTTCACTTCGGGCTATCTCATTCAATTGACACCCGACATCAAATCCCTCGATGGGCCGTCGGGCACGTCTTACGATTTCACCGATTTGCATGCTTGGGCCGAGGCGTTCATTCCCGGCGCCGGCTGGATCGGGCTTGATCCTACCTCCGGTTTGCTGTGTGGCGAAGGCCATATTCCGCTTGCTTCGACGCCGCATTATCGCTCTGCGGCGCCGGTTTCAGGCTCAGCGGAAGCGGTCGAGACGGAATTCCACCATCATATGGAAGTGTGGCGCGTTGCCGAGCATCCGCGCGTCACCAAGCCGTTCGACGATGCGGCCTGGGCGAAGCTCAACGATCTCGGCGAGCGCATCGACCGCGATTTGAACGCACAAGATGTGAGGCTCACGATGGGCGGCGAGCCGACTTTCGTTTCGATCGACGATTTCGAGGCGCCGGAATGGAATTCCGCCGCGACGGGACCGACCAAGCGGCGGCTCGCCGATGCGCTCATTCACAGCTTGCGCGACCGCTTCGCGCCGAACGGTTTCATTCAGCACGGCCAAGGCAAATGGTATCCCGGCGAAACTTTGCCGCGCTGGACCTTCTCACTTTATTGGCGGCGCGACGGTAAGCCGATTTGGCGCGATCCATCGCTGTTCGAGCGCGAAGCCGCCGATGGCGACGCATCGACCAACCAAGCCGCGAGTCTCTTGACGGCGATTGCCGAGCGCCTGGCTGTCGATACGGCGAATGTCGCGCCGGTCTATGAGGACCCGGTCTATTGGGCGCTGCAGGAAGGCCGCCTTCCGGCAAATGTCGACCCGATCGATCCCAAATTGGAGGATGAAGAAGCGCGCGCCCGCATGGTGCGTGTGTTCGATCGTGGGCTTGGCAATGCGGTCGGCTATGCGCTGCCGATTCAAGCCTGGCAGTCGCGCGATGGCGTGCGCTGGGTGAGCGAGAATTGGCTCACGCGGCGCAAGAAGCTGTTCGCCATCCCGGGGGATTCCAGCATCGGCTATCGCTTGCCGCTGCCATCGCTGCCGTGGATTTCGCCGGGCAGCTATCCGTTCGTGCAATATGCCGATCCGTTCGAGGCGCGCGGCGATCTTCCGGACCCGGAGGAATTGGCGCAGCCTTATCGCCGCTCGCCGGAAGAGCGGCGCGCACGCCAAGTTCAAATTCAGCAGCAAGTTGGCACATCCGATGTGCGCACGGCGATGACGGTCGAGCCGCGCGATGGGCGGCTTTACGTGTTTATGCCGCCGCTGATGCATCTTGAAGAGTATTTGGAATTGCTCGCAGCCGTCGAAACCGCGGCGGCAACGCAAGGCCTCAAAGTGCAGATCGAAGGCTATCCTCCGCCGCCCGATCACCGCTTGAACGTCATCAAAGTTGCGCCCGATCCCGGGGTGATCGAGGTGAATATTCATCCCTCATCAAGCTGGCAGGACTGCATCGCGACGACGAAGGGGCTTTACGAGGACGCACGCGCCTCGCGCCTCGGTACGGAGAAATTCATGCTCGATGGCCGCCACACCGGAACCGGCGGCGGCAATCATGTTGTCGTCGGCGGCGCATCGCCCAGCGACAGCCCGTTTCTGCGCCGGCCCGATTTGCTCAAGAGCTTGATCCTTTATTGGCAGCGTCATCCTTCGCTGTCCTATCTCTTTTCCGGCATGTTCATCGGCCCGACGAGCCAGGCACCGCGTGTCGATGAAGCGCGCCAAGATGCGATGTACGAGCTTGAGCTGGCGCTCGCGCAGATCGATGCGAACAACACTTCGCCGCCTTGGTTTGTCGATCGCGTGCTGCGCAATTTGCTCACCGATGTCACCGGCAACACCCACCGCACCGAGATTTGCATCGACAAGCTTTATTCGCCGGATGGGCCGGCCGGGCGCCTAGGCCTTGTCGAGTTCCGCTCTTTCGAAATGCCGCCCGATGCCAAGATGAGCCTTGCGCAGCAGCTTTTGCTCCGTGCACTGATCGCTTGGTTTTGGCGCGAGCCGCAAACCGGCAATCTCGTGCGCTGGGGCACGGCGCTCCACGATAAATTCATGCTGCCCGATCCCGTCTGGGTCGATTTTAAGGACGTCGCGCGCGATCTGAAGCAAGCGGGCTATGAGATTGATCTCGCCTGGTTTGAAGCGCAGTTCGAATTTCGCTTCCCTTTCGTCGGCGAGATGCAAACCGGCGAAGTCTCGCTTGAACTCAGGACGGCGATCGAGCCGTGGCATGTCACGGGTGAGACCGGTGCGATCGGCGGCACGGTGCGTTATGTCGATAGCTCGGTCGAGCGCCTGCAAGTGCGCGCACGCGGGCTTAACCGGGAGCGCCATGTTGTTGCCTGCAATGGCCGTCGCGTGCCGCTCGCCAAGCTCGAGGAAACCGGCGATGACATCGCCGGCGTGCGTTACAAAGCGTGGATGCCGTCGGCCGGCTTTCACCCGACGCTACAGCCCAATGTGCCGCTGACTTTCGATGTCGTCGACACGTGGTCGGAACGCTCGCTGGGCGGCTGTGTTTACCACGTAGCGCATCCCGGCGGGCGCAACTACGACACATTTCCGGTGAATGCTTACGAAGCGGAAGGGCGCCGTATGGCACGCTTCCAGCCGTTCGGCCACACTGGCGGACGCATGTTTGCGCCGCCGCGCGAGATCAACACCGAGTTTCCGCGTACGCTCGACTTGCGCCGGCCGCCGATGATGTGAGGAGGATAGGGCCCTGAACACGGCGACATCCAGTCAAAGCCAGATGCCGCTGTTCGCCGGCGCCGGAGCCTCGGCGCTGCTCGCCAGCTACCGCCCGCTCGCGCAAGTCTTTGACGAGATCATAACGCCTTCGCGCGAGTTGCGCCCGCATTATGCGCCATTGATCGAAGCTCTCGACGGCATGGGCGTGGCAGAGATCGAGCGGCGCTTCGGCTTCGCCGATCGTCATTTGCGCGACAATGGCGTTGTTCATCGCATTTACGACGCGCGCGGGGGTGCCGAGCGGCCGCTGCCGCTCGCGCATGTGCCGCTCATCATCAGCAAAGACGATTGGGTGACTATCGAGGCAGGCGTCGTTCAGCGCGCTGATCTCTTCAATCGCGTCATTGCGGACATCTATGGCGCGCAAACTCTCATCAAGTCGGGCGAGATTCCGGCGGCACTGATCGCCGGATCCCCTCGCTTCTTGCGGCCGATGGTGGGCGCTTCGCCGGCGGGCGGCTCGCATCTTCTCATCTATGCCGTTGATTTGGGCCGCGGGCCGGATGGGCGCTGGTGGGTCTTGCGCGATTGGACGGAGGCGCCAGCCGGCGCGGGCTACACCGTCGAAAACCGTATCGCCCTGTCGCGCGCACTGCCGGAGCTTTATCAGCCCATGCGCGTCAAGCGGCTTGCGCATTTCTTCGGCGCGCTGCGCGATTATCTCGACGGCAAGTCAGACACTGGGCGCAAGGTCGGCGTTCTCACCGCGGGCTCGTACAACGAACTGGCGTTTGAGCATGCTTATCTCGCGCGCTATCTTGGTTTCGTTCTGGTCGAGGGCGAGGATCTTGTCGTTCGCGACGACAAGGTTTTCGTGAGCACGACGCGCGGGCTTCAACCGATCGATGTCTTGCTGCGGCGTCTCGACTCTGATTTCGCTGATCCGCTCCTGTTCAACCCTAATTCGTGGATCGGCACGCCGGGCCTGGCACTCGCCGCGCGTGCCGGCAATGTCATGATCGCAAATGCGCTCGGCTCAGGAGTTGCAGAGGCGACGGGCTTGCTCGGTTTCCTTCCGCATTTGGCGCAAAATGTTCTCGGCGCGGATCTGCGTCTGCCGAGCATCGCTACTTGGTGGTGCGGGCAAAGCGAGGCGCGCGCCTCGGTGATTGCCGATCTCCAAAAGCTCGTGATAGCGCCGGCATTCGGTGCCGCGGTGCCGGGCGTCTTGGACGATGGCGCGGTGCATGTGGGTGACGTGCCGCAAGCACAGCGCGATAAGATCGCGGCGGCAATCATGGCGCGTGGGGTTGATTTCGTTGCGCAAGAGGCCGTGCAGCTCTCGACCATGCCTGTATGGTCGAATGGCCGCCTCGAACCACGGCCGTTTGTGCTCCGCGTTTATGCCGCGCGCACCGAGGATGGCTGGCAAGTTCTTCCGGGCGGCTTCTGCCAAGTCTCGGCAAGCTTAGACCCGCGCGCGGTCTCGCTGCAGCGCGGCTCATTGCTCGCCGATGTTTGGGTGCTCGCGGACCAAGCGGACACGGGCGCGACCTTGCTGCCGGGCGAAGCCTCGGCCGAAGTTCACAGGACGCGCGATGTTTTGCCGACGCGCGTTGCCGAAAATCTCTTCTGGCTCGGCCGTTATCTCGAGCGTGCCGAGAATTGCGCACGCCTTGCGCGGGCGCTCGCGCTCCGCCTCGTCGGCTTTGATGCCGAAAATGACGGCGTCATTCCGTTTCTTGTGAAGCTCACGGGTGAGTTCGGCGCGCTCAATCCCGGTGCGGCTTCGCAGCGGCCGGTGGCCGAAGCGGCGGTCGAACAAGCGCTCGGAAACAGAGAGCCGCCTGATGCGTTGCTCTCGGCGCTTCATCATGCACTCGATTGCGCGGCCAAGGTGCGCGATCAAATCTCGGCCGATGCCTGGACCGTGCTCAGCGACCTGGCTGATCTCGCCGATCATTGGCCGATCCGGGGGATTGCGATGCAAGAGGCGCTCGATCATTGCAACGAGATCCTGCGCGACATTTCGGCCTTCGCGGGGCTTGCCGACAACAATATGAACCGGCTTTCCGGCTGGCATTTCCTGCAGCTCGGCGCTTGCATCGAGCGCGCGATCAACACGGCCTGGCTCACGCGGGCGCTTGGCGATGTCTCGGCGCCGCCCGGCAGCTTCGAGGCGCTGTTGGAGCTCGCCGACAGTCAGATCAATTTCGGCACGCTTTATTCAAGCGTTCCTTTGCGCTCGCAAGTTGTCGATCTCGTCGTTCTCGACACGCATAATCCGCGTTCGCTCGCTTATCAGGCAACGCGCATCGATGAGATCATGAAGCGGCTGGGCGAGCTTGCCGGTGACTTCGGGCCGACTGCCTCGCGCAAGCTTTCGATTCTCATCGGCGCCGAGGTCAATGTGCTCGATCCTGACGAGGTCACGAGCGTTAAGCTCTCGCATGTCATCGCAAATTTGCGTGCACTTTCGGACGCTGTTACCTCGGATTTCTTCGTCCACTGGCGGTCGAGCATCGGGGCCGATCTCTAATGCGTTCTGGTTTGCCGTTAAGTCCCAAACAAATACCGTGTCATCCCCCGACTTGTTCGGGGGATCCAGACTCATTGAATCGCAGGTGATTCAGGATGGCCCGGATAAATTTGTCCTCCGGCCGCGCAAAGCGCGGACCGGGGGGCCGGGCCATGACAAGGCAGTGGTTTCAACTCTTTTTGGCATGTTGTTCTGATGCGCTACGACATTCGGCAAAGGACGACTTACACCTATCCGGACGCCGTGCGCGGGAGCGAACAGGTGATGCGCTTGCGGCCCTTATCGCGCCTCAATCAGCGTGTCGTCGCGTCGTCTCTCGTCATCGTGCCGCAACCGGTGAGCTGGCATGACAGCACCGACTTTTTCGGTAATGCGACGACGGTCGCGCTGATTGCCGAGCCGCATCGCGAGCTCAAGATCACGACGCAGGCGCGTGTCGATGTCGACCGGCCTGCGCCTGCCGCGCCAACGCAGCCGTGGGAACCGATATGCAGCGAGGCCGTCACTGCGCATGATCTCGGCCCGGATTCGCCAGTGCACTTCATCTTTGCCTCGCCGCTGGTGCCGCTCTTGGAAAGCATCGGCGATTACGTGCGCACTTCGTTCATGAAAGGCCGGCCAATCGCTGAAGCCGCGCTCGATGTGGCCCAGCGCATGAAGGCGGACTTCAAATATGATCCGACTGCAACCGATGTTACAACGCCGGTTGCGCAATCCTTCGAGACGCGCGCCGGCGTGTGTCAGGACTTTGCGCAGATCATGATTTCTGGCTTACGCGGGCTCGGCATTCCTGCCGGCTATGTCAGCGGCTATTTGCGCACCGATCCGCCGCCGGGCAGGCCGCGGCTGGAAGGCGCCGACGCTATGCACGCTTGGGTGCGGGTTTGGTGCGGCGCCGAGGCTGGGTGGGTCGAGTTCGATCCGACCAATGGAATTTTGGTCGGTAATGATCACGTTGTCTTAGCCGTGGGCCGTGATTATTCCGATGTGTCGCCGACGGTCGGAACGCTCAAGACTTATGGCCGCCATGCGATTGCAATTGCAGTCGACATTTTGCCGGTATCTCAATAGGCGAAATCTTCTGGCGTCTTCGGGAAACTCGGCCACCATTACTTTTTAGCCTTTGTTGGTAAAGTCGAGCGCTCCATTAGCTAGCCTGGCTTTGTCATGTTCGATTCGGGGTTGATCTATGGCGGGCGAAATCGTTTTAGCCGCGGACGATGATGAAACGACGCGTGAAATCCTGACCTCGCTTTTGGCGGAAGGCGGATACACTGCATTCGTCTTCCCATCCGGCGAAGCGTTGCTCAATTCGCCACTGCTCGATGAAGCGTCTTGCGTTATCACCGACATGCGCATGCCGGGCTTGGACGGGCTGGCGCTGATAGCGGAGCTTGCGCGCACCAATCGGCGGCTGCCGATCATCGTTATCACCGGGCATGGCGATATCTTGGGAGCCGTCCGCGCGATGAAGGCGGGCGCATTCGACTACATGGAAAAGCCGATCAGCAAGACGCCGTTTTTTGAGAGCGTCGGCGGCGGTGTCGCGGCTGGCGTAAAAGCACGTGAGCTTAACGGCAATATTCAAACCGTTAGGGAAAGCTATGAGCGCTTGACGGCGCGCGAGCGCGAAATTCTTGCGCTGCTCGTTGCGGGCAAGCCGAACAAGGAGATCGCTCATGATCTCGACATCTCTCCGCGCACCGTAGAGACACATCGCGCAAGCCTCATGAGCAAGATGGGCGCCTCTGGCGCTGCTCACTTGGTGCGCATGGCCGTGATGTATGATTCGAATCTACTTAACGCTCAGCCGCCGCAGGCGCCCGATCTCTGAATGTTTGGTAGCTCGATCAGATTGAACCGTGACTAACAACCATGTCATCACCCGGCTTGTCCGGGTGATCCAGAATCATCTGCGACGCAATGAGTCTGGATGGCCCGGATTAACCGGGCCATGACAAAATATGAGATTCAACAAATGATCGCGAACTGCGCTAGCCCGTCACGACGAGGGCATCGAGGGCCATTGCCCCTTGCCCCTGCGGGTAGATAACGAGCGGATTGACGTCGATTTCCTTGATCGCCGGCTCGCTCAACATCAGCCGGCCGAGCCGTGCCGCGGCGTCCGCTGCCGCTTTGACGTCGAGCGCCGGCGTGCCGCGGAACGCGCGCAGGAGCTTGGCCGACTTGAGCGCACAGAATTCGTCTTCAATTGCGCTCGCATCGAGATCGGGCGGCAGAAGCCGCACATCGCCGATCGCCTCGACCCAAATGCCGCCCAAGCCAATGAGTAGAATCGGCCCCCAATCCGGATCGCGGCGCGCGCCGATCATGAGCTCGAGGCCCTTCGGCGCCATTTGCTCGATCAATATGCCATCGAGCGCGATGCCCGGCGCTGCGCGGCGAATACTTTCGTTGAGCGCCTGCCAATCGTGCGTAAGCGCTGCCTCGTTCGAAATGCCGAGCATCACGCCGCCGGCTTCCGTCTTGTGAGATAGCGCGGCAGCTTGCGCCTTGAGCGCGACCGGATAGCCGATGCGTGCAGCGGCTGCCTTTGCCTCTTCGAGATCACGTGCAAGTGCTCCGCGCGGCGTCTTAATTCCGATCGCTGAAAGAAGTTGCTTGCCGACCCACTCAGCCTGCGGGCCCGTGCCAAGCTTCGGCAGCCCAGTGAACTTCGGCGCGGTGGTAGGGGCATGCGCGCGCGCCAGGCGCTTGCCATATTGCGTGAGCTTGGCAACGGCGCGGAAAGCGCGCTCGGGCGAGACGATGAGCGGCAGGCCCGCGCTTTCGATGCGTTTAGTGAATTCCTCGGGCTGCGCAAGACCATCGCTCATCGCTCCCCAAAGGATCGGCTTCGTATTGCCTTCAAGACGCGGCAAGAGACCATCGAGATAGTTCAGCCCGATCGGCGTCGCAATAACGACGCTCCCGATCGCCGGGTCATCGAGCAGTGCTTTGGCGCCGATGCCCAGAAGCTCCGGCTGCCAAGCGGGCTGCGTCGTCAAATCGAGCGGATTGGCGGGCGGCGCGAATTCCGGAACTTGCGGCCGCAATGCTTCTGCGATGTGCGGTGACATCTGCGGGATATCGAGCCCGATCTCGGCACAATAGTCGTGAGATTGGCCGCAAAACGCGCCCGAGAAAGAGATGATACCGACGCCCTTGGTCGGCGGCGTGGGAAAGCGCATCAAGAGATCGGTCGCATCGACGATCTCCTCAAGCGTATCGACCATCAACACACCCGCTGCCTCGATGGCGGTGCGCATTGCCGCATAATCGCCGGCAAGCGCGCCGGTGTGCGATTGCGCCGTCGCTTTCGCGCGCTCGCTTTTGCCGGTGTGCAGCATAACGACTTGCTTGCCGGCAGCGCGCGCGGCCTTTGCCGCGGCGAGAAACGCTTGCGGCCTTCTTATTTGCTCGGCGAACACGGCAATCGCGCGCGTTGAATTGTCCGACGCGAAGTAGTCGAGAAAATCGGCAATGCCGAGTCCGGCTTCGTTGCCCGTGGTCACGAAATGAGAGCAACTGAGCTTGCGCGCTTCGAGCACGGATTGAATATGCGCAACAAGCAGTCCGCTTTGGCCCAGGATCGCAACGCCGTTGGTTCCTTGATAGAGCGCGCGGCCTCCGCCCATGCCGGGGAAAAAACTGACCGATAGGCCATCGACGAAATTGCGGAAGCCGAGACAATTGGGCCCGAGAAGTGCAATGCCGCCGGCCTCGGCCGCCGCGCTCAACGCTTGTTGTTCGCTTTGGCCGGTGCCGCCGACCTCGGAAAAGCCCGCGGCAAAGATAACCGCCGCTTTGACGTGCCGCTTTGCGCATTCGCCGAGCGCCTCGCGCACGGCATTTTTTGGCAAGGTGAAAACCGCAAGATCTACGCCCTCCGGCAGATCGGCAATGCTCGCAAGACAGGCGTGGCCTTCAATCGTACCGCCGCTGCGCGAAACGCCATAAACTGCGCTTAAGCAATTGGCCGAGCGCAAGGCCGTGAATGCATTGTATCCGGCCGATCCGGCGCGCGATGATGCGCCGATCACTGCGGCGGTCTTCGGCCGCATCAGGCGCGCAACTGCATCCCGGCCGGTTATGCTTGTCATCGCGTTCTCGCTTTGCTCTCAGCGCTTGTTGCTTCTTTTTCGGCTTCGCGGGGCCGCGCGGCAGGCGTCTTCGTCCGTTGACAAAAGCCTTAGCGCGCTGACGTAATTCCCTTACGTCAGAATAACACACGAGGCAACGCCAATGGGCGATCAAGTCGTCACCTACGAGCTCCAGGGCGAGGTCGCTCTTATCGGGCTTAACCGGCCCGAAAAGCGCAATGCGCTCAATCAGGCGGTCGCCTCGCAGCTTTATGACGCGGTCAGCCGCGCGCTTGATGAAGCCAAGGTCGGCGTCTTGTTTGGCCATGGCGATCATTTTTCCGGCGGGCTCGATCTTGCGATGTTTGCCGAAACCGCCGCCACGCGCAGGGTGGTGAAGCGTCGCCCGCTCGGCAGCGGGGCCGATCTCATGGCGCGCGGCGACATCCCTTTCATCGCCGCAATCAGAGGCGCGGCAATTGGCTGGGGACTCGAGGTCGCCGCTTGCGCGCATATTCGTGTCGCTGATGAGACGGCGTTCTTTGCATTGCCCGAGGGGCAGCGCGGCATCTTTGTCGGCGGCGGCGGATCGGTGCGCGTGTCGCGATTGATGGGCGTGCCGCGCATGATGGACATGATGCTGACAGGTCGCGTCTTAAATGCCGCCGAGGCGGAGCGCTGCGATGTCGTGCAATATCTCGTCAAATCGGGCGAGGCGCTCTCCAAGGCGAAAGAGCTTGCCGAGAAGATCGCGAAAAACTCGCCGCTGTCGAACAACGCGATCATCAACGGCCTGCCGCGCTTGCGCGAGATGCCGTATGAGGAGGGGCTTTATTTCGAGGCGCTCGTCGCTGCAACGACATTCGGCCCCGAAGCGGCGGAACGCATCAAGGCGTTCGTCGAGAAGCGCGCCGAAAAGCTTGCCGTGCCCGATCACCCGGAGCGCCCCAAGCGCGGGTGAGAAACTCTCCGTGCCGCGGATCGGCATGTTTCTCAACCTCCCCCTTGTGGGGAGGTCGAAACGCGAAGCGTTTCGGGTGCGGGGCGGAGTCGGTAAGTGAGAATCACTGTTTCAACCCCCACCCTAACCCTCCCCACAAGGGGGAGGGAAATCAGCGGTCGGCGTTGAAGCGCGCGGCGAGCTCTTGATCATCCTTGGGCAGGCTGCCTTTGGGCAGATGCGCGATCGCTGGGCTTTTCGCCGCGCGGTCGAATGCGCGCAAGAGCCGCGCGCACCGCGCCTCCACCACGGGCTTCATCTCCGGATGCGTAATGATGTAGAGCGCATTCGCCTTGATCGCTTCAACCACAAGGTCGCCGACCGGTTCGGGGGGCATTGCGCCCGCCATCGCCGGCAAACCGAGCTGCGGCTTGGTTTCCTTCGGCCCGCCATACTTCTCCTGACGCGCCCTGCCGCTGTCGCCGATCCGTGTACGGACATAACCGGGGCAGAGCACGGAAACGCCGATATTCCTTTCTTCGAGCTGAATCTGCCAGCCTTCGCTTAGCGCGAGGATCGCAAATTTGGTCGCGGCATAAGGCTCGCGTCCGGGGCGCACGACCAGGCTCGACATCGAACCGGTGTTGACGAAGTGGCCGCCTTCGCCATGGCTCTCGATCAGCGGCAGGAAAATCTCGGTGCCGGCGATCACGCCCTTGAGATTGACATCGAAGATCCAATCCCAATCCTTCTCGGCAATCGTACCGATGGGGCCGACTACGCCGATGCCGGCATTGTTGCAGACGACGTGCACTTTGCCGAACGCGCCGATCGTCTTGTTTGCGGCGGCCCTAATGGAAGCGCGGTCGGCGACATCGCACCGCGTGCCTTCGACTTTGCCGCCCGCGGCGATGAGCTCCTCTTTTGCTGCGGCGATTGCGCTGTCGTCGATATCGGCGATCATCACATTCATGCCTTCGCGCACGAAAGCCTGCGCCATGGCAAGGCCAAGGCCGCTTGCGCCGCCGGTGATGAATGCGGTTTTGCCCTTGAGGTCTTTCATGCGCTCCTCCGTGCGGCCCCGCGAGACTTGTCCACTCGCGTTGTGCTCGGCGCCTTATCTAAGGGTTTCGACGTAACGGCGCCAGCCGCCTAGAGCAGTGATCTCCTTGGCCCCATCAAGCGCGAAGGCTTCGCACAAGAACCCGCTGACCTCGGTGCCGTCTTCGAGCGCGAGCTTGCCGATGCCGAGCGGGGCGGGGATCTTCGCAACGAACCGGCCGAAGGCCTCGGGGGTGAGCGACCAAACTTCCCCAGCGATTCCGTTGGCCTGCGTGGCGCTGGTTCGCAAGAGCCCCGGCTTAGGTGGCGTCGAGTTCGGTAAGACGAGCAGCCTGTAGCACGGTGCTGTGTTGGCCGCGCGCGAGAGGCGCCCGCCAAGTGCTGTCAGCTCGTGATTGAGCGGCATGCCGGAGAGGTGAGCGCCGACGACGAAAATCTCGATTGTCTCCGGGGCAGGCGCTTTGGGCGGCGGGCTTTCAATGGGGGCGCCGCGATTTTTGCCAAGCCCGGCCTCCACGCGCTTGTGCAGACGATCGGCGATGACTGCAAGCGAAGCATCGGCAAATGCGGGCGCGATCAACGTCACTCCAAAAGGAAGCCCGTTGGCGCCGAACCCCGCCGGCACGGCAACGGCGCAATAGTCGAGGAGATTGACGAAGTTCGTGTAGAGGCCGAGCCGCTTGTTTGTTTCGATCGGGTCGGCCTCGACCTCGCTCACTTTGTAATGCGTCGGCACCGTCGGCAGCAGCAGCACATCCGCTCGCTGCCATTCGGCATCCGCCTTTTGCTTGAGCGCAGCCAGGCGATATTGGCCTTCGAAAGCGGCGGTGGCCGAAAGCTTGCGCGCGCCAGTGATGATGCGCCGGACAGTTGGGTCCATCGCTTCTTCATGCTCGGCGATGAAGCTCTTGATCGCGGCATAGCGCTCGGCAACCCACGGGCCGTCATAGAGCAGTGCGCCCGTCTCGCGGAACGGCGCAAAATCGATTTCGACCGCTTCGCCGCCGAGCGCTTTTAAATTTTCGATCGCTGCGCGATAGAGCGACGCGTAATCGGCGTTGCCGAAAAATTCGCGGGCGCGTTCAGCCAAGATGCCGAAGCGAAAATACTCTGTCGGCAGCGCGCGGCGTGCCGCAACGCGCGAGTAGGGATCGGCCGCATCATAGGCTTCAGCGACTGCGCGTACTGCGCTTGCGTCGCTTATCGTTAGAGCGAAAACCGAGACGCAATCAAGGCTTCGGCACGCGGGCACAACGCCGGTCGCGCTCAGCAGGCCGCGTGTCGGTTTTACGCCGACAATATTGTTGAACGCCGCCGGCACGCGGCCCGAGCCTGCCGTGTCGGTGCCAAGCGAAATGCTGACAAGTCCTGCCGCCACCGCAACTGCCGAACCGGAGCTTGATCCACCGGAGATGTACTCAGCATTGAACACTGAGCGCGGCGCGCCAAGCGGCGAGCGTGTGCCGACAAGCCCGGTCGCGAATTGATCGAGATTAGTCTTGCCGATGAGGATCGCGCCAGCATCGATGAGGCGCGTCACCACGGTCGCATTACGCTCCGGCGTGTGGGCGAAAGCGGGGCAGGCGGCGGTCGTCGGCAATCGGGCGCAATCAATATTGTCTTTGACCGCAAAGGGAATGCCGTAAAGCGGCAGCGTTGCCGCCAGCTCCTTGCGCGCGGCGAGCCACTCAGCGCGCTCGAGTACTTTGTCCGCTGGAGCGCGCGTAATCCAAACCGCCGGGTCAGCGTAAGCATCGGCGCGGCGTAAGCATTCGTTCGCGACACCGACGGGCGTCAGCGCGCCGCTTGCATAGCCGCGCCTCAAGCTCGCGAAATCGAGCGAGAGCTCGGTCACGGCCGCTCCTCGATCAGCGCGACGATTTGGCCGGAGCGCACGATATGGCCTTGCTGGCATCTGATCTCGCGCACGATTCCATCGCTCAAAGCCGGTACGGCAATTTCCATTTTCATCGATTCGATGATGATGATCGGCTGGCCGGCAGTGACTTTTTCGCCTGGCGCAACTTCGATCTTCCACACCGTGCCCATGGCAGAGGTGTGCACCGGGCTCGTGCCTTCAGGCCAAATGTCGTCGCCCGCGACAGCCGCATCCGCTTCTGCCGCGTGGAATGTGTCGAGCCCTTGCTCGTGCCATCTTTGCCGCTCGGCATCGAAGGCGTTTTGTTGCCGCTGCTTGAACGCCGTGATGCTGTCTTTGTTCTCGGCGAGGAACGCATCGTAGGGCTCGAGTGAGAAATTGGTCTCTTCGATGCGCAGCGGAAATTTGCCGTAAGGGAATGCTTCGCGCGCTTCGAGCAATTCCTCGGCGCTTACGGGATAGAACCGGATTTGATCGAAGAAGCGCAATAACCACGGCGTTTTCGCGGCGAACACGTCGGTTGAGCGCCAGCTATTCCACATTTGAATCGTGCGGCCGAACAGCTGATAGCCGCCGGGGCCTTCCATGCCGTAGACGCACAAATAGGCGCCGCCGATGCCGACGGCGTTTTCCGGTGTCCAAGTGCGCGCGGGGTTGTATTTCGTGGTGACGAGGCGATGGCGCGGATCGGTCGGCGTGGCCACCGGCGCGCCGAGATAGACATCGCCCAAGCCGAGCACAAGGTAATTCGCATCGAACACAATGCGCTTCACATCGTCTTCGGAATCGAGCCCGTTGATGCGCCGGATGAACTCGATGTTCGAGGGGCACCAGGGTGCGTTAGGCCGCACTAGCTCTTGATATTTGCGCATCGCGAGCTGCGCTTGCGGGTCGTTCCACGACAGCGGCAAATGTACGATGCGGCTGGCGAGAGAGACGCGGCGCGGATCGGGCAGGGAGCGCTCAAGCGAGATCAGCGCATCGAGCAAATAGGATTCGGTCACGGCATCCGTGCCGTAATGCACTTGCAGCGAGCGGATGCCCGGCGTCAGATCGATGATGCCCGGCAAATGCGCCGCCTTGAT
>JBAQHC010000493.1:0-3924 GCA_049288095.1 Alphaproteobacteria bacterium
GGCCGAGTTGGACCTCGCCACCGGTGCAGCACGGCCTGGACGATACTACCCTGGCCTCGCATACCGGCTGGCAATCCAGCTTTTGCACGGAGCCGCGCGCCTCGTGCTCGCTGATCACTGTTAGATCGCGATCGCAGATGAGGGCACGGCGCGCAGTGCAATCGACGCCGGTTGCCGGCAAACAAGCGTAGAGAAATGCGGCTTTGCGGCTCGCAAGCCGGTAGCCCCAAAATACGAACTCGTTGCCAACGCGCCCGTTACGCCCAGTCGGCTTGGCGCCTTGGAGCGCCGGCTCGATCTCGCCCACTGGCTGCGAGAAGACTTTTTCGGGGCCTTCGTAAACCGTCATTTCACGCTTGAGCTCGGCGGAGAATGCGACGGCCGGCAAAACAAAACTCAAAGCCACAAGACGAACCAGATTTTTCGATTTTCTCGTCATTGGACCCTCCCTACGAGAGCGGCATCCACCTTACCTGAGCGGATGCACGGCGGGCATGCTCATTCGCCGATACGGAGTTGTTCCGTTTTATATTTCTTTTTTTGCAGATGTAGCGGCGCAGACGCCCTTCAGAGGCCCTTACTCTATGGAAAGTACAGCCACTAATCCTCTATATTGCTTTGCCTCGGCCGGCCGCGATGAAAGTTGGGGCCGAGCCGAGCTTTTCCGACAATCAAATCGTCGGCACGGGCGCTGCCTTGCGCGCCCGGTGGCGAAGAGACAAGGCAGAACGGCTGCCCGGCGGAGGGCAGGCGACATGAGGTCTTAACCTTCTTATTGACAGTGCGTTCATACCTTTTTGGCATGGTTACCTCGATCGTATTCCGCTGGATTTTTGGGCCTTCGCCGCTGTTCGGTGGGGCTTTGGGGACAAGACCCGGGGCGCTTCGGCCGGGTGTATCAGTGAGGCAGGGTTAGATGTTGTCGAACTTTCTGGGCATGATGTCGTCCGATATGGCGATCGACCTCGGGACGGCCAACACGCTGGTCTATGTCAAAGGTCGCGGCATCGTCCTGAACGAGCCGTCGGTGGTCGCGATCATCGATAAGGGCGGCAAAAAGCAGGTTCTGGCGGTCGGCAACGAAGCCAAACAGATGCTCGGCCGCACGCCCGGCAATATCGAAGCAATCCGGCCGATGCGCGACGGCGTGATCGCCGACTTCGAAGTCGCCGAGGAAATGATCAAGCACTTCATCCGCAAAGTTCATAACCGCCGCAGCTTCGCCAACCCGCAGATCATCGTTTGCGTGCCCTCCGGCTCCACCGCCGTCGAGCGCCGCGCAATTCAAGAATCGGCCCTCTCCGCAGGCGCCCGCAAGGTCTATCTCATCGAGGAGCCGATGGCGGCCGCTATCGGAGCCGGCTTGCCGGTGACCGAGCCGACAGGTTCGATGGTCGTCGATATCGGTGGCGGTACCACGGAAGTAGCAGTCCTTTCGCTCAATGGCATTGTCTACTCGCGTTCTGTGCGGGTCGGCGGCGATAAGATGGACGAGGCGATTGTCGGCTATATCCGCCGCCATCATAATCTCCTCATCGGCGATGCGACGGCTGAGCGGATCAAGAAGGATATCGGTTCGGCGACCCTGCCTGCAGATGGCAATGGCCTGACGCTGCCGATCAAAGGCCGCGATCTCATGAACGGCGTGCCGAAGGAGATCACGATCTCCGAGCGCCAGGTTGCCGAAAGCCTTGCCGAGCCGGTCGGTCAAATTGTCGAGGCGGTGAAGGTCGCGCTCGAAGCAACCCCGCCGGAACTCGCAGCCGACATTGTGGATAAAGGCATTGTGCTCACCGGCGGTGGTGCGTTGTTAAGGAATTTGGATCAAGTGTTAAGGGACGATACCGGCCTGCCGGTCTCGATCGCTGACGATGCGCTCTCCTGTGTCGCTTTGGGCACGGGACGCGCGCTTGAGAATCTGCGATTGATGAAGTCCGTGCTCTCGACGGTTTACCACACCTGAGGCACATACTAGAGCGGGGCGGCAATCGGGCCGGCGGCGTGCGCCGGCCATGGTGTTGATGGCGCACCTTTCGCGCCGGGTGCAGGTTCGAAGGTGAGACAAAGACCCGCCGGTCGCGTGCTTCAACAAGTCAGCGGAATTTCCTTCCGCGCGGTGCTCATCGTCTCGTTTGTCATCGCGCTTGGCCTCTTGTTCTTTGGCCGCGGCAATAACCCGATCTTCAACGGCATGCGGGGTCTCGTCGACAGCGCGACCGCCGGCTTCTATTCGTTCGTCGGGCCGCCGGTCGCTACCGGCCGGCAATTCGTCGGCAACGCCTTCCGCGTCTTCGAAGTCTATCGCGAGAACGATAAGCTCCGGGCCGAGAATGCTGAGCTCAAAGCTTGGCAGTCGCGGGCCTTGTCGCTGCAGCAGAAGGTTGCGCGCTACGAAGCGCTGCTCGAGCTGCCGCTCGAACCGGACATTCAGTATCGCACCGGACGCGTGGTCGATGACCCGGGCGGACCGTTTGTGCGCACCTTCCGGATTAATCTTGGTTCGGCCGAAGGCGTAGTCGAAGGCCAGGCCGTGATTGGCGCAACCGGCCTTGTCGGGCGCGTCGTCGCCGCGGGCAAGCACGCATCGCGCGTGCTTCTCATCACCGACCTCAACAGCCGCGTGCCGGTAATGATCGAGCCACAAGGCATCAGAGGCATGCTGACCGGGCAGAACG
This sequence comes from Alphaproteobacteria bacterium, assembly GCA_049288095.1. GTDB lineage: Bacteria > Pseudomonadota > Alphaproteobacteria > CAWBKL01 > CAWBKL01 > CAWBKL01. The sequence goes on from JBAQHC010000493.1 coordinate 2,676, forward strand.
ACGGCGCGCCGACCATCACCTATATCGCGCGCGATGCGCACATCACGCCGGGCAGTATTGTTGTGACTTCAGGAAGTGGCGGACTTTTTCCGCCGAATATTCCGGTCGGCACTGTTGGCAGCGTCAATGGCGATGTCGTCGCCATTAAGACCGCAACGCTTTTTGACCGCATCATGTACGTGCGCGTGCTTGACTACGCATCGCCGGTCGCCGATGTGCCGTATACAACCAAAGGGCCGCCGTTCCTCAACGCTCATCCGCCGGAGCCGGCGGCCAACGCATCGCCCGAGCCCGTCGCCGCAAGCGCGCCGGCACCGACCAAGCCTTTGGCGAAAGCTGCTGCGAAACCGGCGTCCGCGAAGCCGGCATCCGCAGCCGGTGATACCGCCGCAACGCACACAGCATCGGCAGCAAAGCCTACCGCCGACGCCAAGCCTGAAGCCTCGCCGCCCCCCAAGCCGGATGAGCCCGCAAATGCCGCTGCCGATGGATCTGACCCTGATGAAGAGCCTAACGATGCGGGCGGGAGCGGCCACTGATGTTCGGCGGCACGAACTTCAACCCCTGGCGCGCCGCGACCTTTATCGTGCCGTTTGTCAGTATCTTCATCACGGTACTGATGATGCCCTTGCCGATCGCGTTTAAGCTTGCGGGCTACTGGCTCGTGCCGTCGCTGCCGCTCGTCGCAATCTTTCTGTGGACGATGTATCGCCCAGATCTTCTGCCGCCACTTGCCGTTCTTGTGCTCGGCATGATCATGGATCTCTTGATCGACGGACCGATGGGCGTTTCCTCTCTCTCATTTCTTACGGCGTACGCGATTGTCGCATCGCAGCGTCTCTATTGGCTGACCTTGCCGCGCGGGGGCGTGCTCGTCGGCTTCATAACGGTTCTGTTCGCGTGCGGCGTTGTCGCTTGGCTTGCGACGTCTTTCGCTTATGGCAGGTTTGTCAGTCCCTTGCCTGTCTTGCTTGAAGGTGTGATGTCGGTTCTTGTGTTTCCGCTAATGCGCGAGGTCTTCGGACCGCTGCAGCGCTTAGCGGGTCCGGCGCTTTAGAGGAATTCGCGCCGATGCTGGTGATGCGTGGCGATCAAGACGAGATCAAGCAGCTGAACCGGCGCACGGTGCTGCTGACTGGCGCGTCCGCCGTGCTGTTTGTTTCGATTGCAGCGCGGCTCTATGATCTTCAAGTCGTCGAAGAAGAAAAGTACGCGCAGCTTGCTGAAGACAACCGCGTTAACCGCCGGC
>JBAQHC010000494.1:0-2904 GCA_049288095.1 Alphaproteobacteria bacterium
GGCGAAGGCCGCGCGTCTCCGCATCCTTCAGCATCTGCTCGTCGATATAGAACACGACCGGCATGCGCGCGGTCTCGTGCGGGCCGAGGCGTTCGTCGGTGAAGCAAAAGCACTGAATTTTGAAGAAGTAAGGCGCGATCTTATAAGGCGTCACATTGTACGTGGCGTGGCCAACCAGCGTGTCGCTCGTGTCGTTCGTCGCCTCGTAATAGATCTTGGCCGGCACGCCAGGGCGGACGACCACACTCTTCTGCGCCGGATGAAAATCCCAGCCGAGCGCCGGCGACACATTACTATCAAAATAGACCGTGATCTCCGGTCCGGCGGCGGGCGCGCTTAGAACTTTCTCCACTGCCGCGCGCCGCGTCGTGCCCCCGGCTCCGGTCGCGCTGCAGAACAGGCGATAGAGTGTTGGCGCGTAGCAGACGAGCGTCGTCATCACGGCGATGATGCCGAGCGCGCCGAGAACTGTCGGGAGGCGCTTGCGCCAGGTGGGAGTCATGGTCTGAACCTAGGGACCGGGGCCCTAAGGATACACGCGACAGAGGGCCGCAATAAGCCCTTACGTCAGTTCAGAACGTGCGCTCGACTGAAAGAGAGACGAAATCTCGATCGGCCAGGCTTTGCTTGGCGGCCGAACCAATGAAGTAGGTAAGACCGATATGGCTCTTCCAAACCGAGCGATAGACCGCCGATAGCCCGATCTCGATACTCCCGGTTCCGGCATTTTCGGCGTCATCACTGCTCGACTCGCCGGCAAATGCGTATGTGAAGCCGAGCGGAACGCTCAAATCGAGTGCCGGCAGGATTTCGAAATATTCCGGTTCAAAGCTCGCCTGATACTCGGCCGCAAAACTTGTGCGGCCGCGTTCGAATGCGTCCAGATTGCGCGTGATGGCAAGGCGCTCGTTGAATGCCAGCTCCTCCTTGAACTCCGCCCGCGCCCAAAGCGCGTTGCCGGCAAATGTCGTAACCGTTGATAGTTGCCCTTGCAGCGTGTCGCCGATCGCATAGAGCGGGTGTTCCGAGTCGACAACGCTCAGCGAGGGCGGAGCAATGAGCGTTGTGCTTACGAGCGGCATGTTGCGTCTGCCCGAGATCTCAGCTGCTATCGTGCTCTCTCCGAACGAAGTGGAGAAGCTCGCGCCGTAAATCTCGATACCAGCGGGATAGACCAATTGGTAAGTGCCCACATCGGGGCCCAAATAGGTCTGTGGCTCTTTTGCGTTGAAGACCAGTGCGTAGAGGCCATAAGTGAACGCGCTCGTGCTGACCTCGAGGCCAATGCCATATTGGCCTGAACCTCTTGGCCGCAAGTCCTGCGCTCGCGTGAGCACTTGGCCGGGCGCGAAGAAATACGCCTGAGCGCCTGCCCCGATGAAATCCTCGGCGCTGAAATAGCTCCCGGTCCCCGGCAGCTGGTCTTTGCGTCCTTCGAATTGATAATAGAGTTTAAGCGCCACATTCGGCCGGAGCTCGACCACCGAAGAGGCCTGCCAGACCGGGAGAAATACTTCCTTGGCCTCAACGTCGGGGGCGCCAAGATCCTTGATGACGTCAATGGGCGCTTGGCCGGCCGCAATGCCATTCTCGGCGAAGAAGAGGCTTTCTCCCCACAACACGACATGGCGTCCGATCCGGAATGAAATCGGCAGCCCACCTGCGTCGAAGACACCATGAATAAAAGCATCCGAGAGTTGAACCGTGCCGCCGTGAAGGCTGCGCACATCGGAGGCAAACTCGTCATGGCGGGAAGAGATGAGATTGAGGGTCGCAGCAGAGTCATTGTCGTTGGGCTCGCGGTAAACGGTATCCAGCCAGGCGGCAGCGCTCACCCGCACCCCAAAGCCATTTCGCGAGGCATCGAACTCGGAAAGGATGTCGACCCGATTTGAGATGAGGCCCGGGCGGAAATTGCGGTCGCCGTCATCGGCGTTCGGGTCCGCGATCAGCGCCGCATCGCGCGGTGGAAGGCGAAAAGCGACGCTGTAGCGAACTGTATTGTCCAACCTCGCGTCAATGTCCTCATCGTGATAGATTTCGGCGGCCTTGACGGGGATACACAGAACGTACGCCGGCGCGAGGAAGACCAGAAACAACGCCCAGAGTCGCATTCGGCGGCCTGTAAATGAACGAAACAAAACTGACCCGCGCCCCGAAAGCTCTAATGCTCGCCCTGACGATCCTTGCCGCTGGCTTGGGATTAGAAACGGCCAGTGCTGGGGTGACGGCACAAGAAGCCTCGCAGCTCAAAGCGGCGCTTACACCAATGGGTGCCGAGCGGGGTGGTAATGTGGCGGGCACCATTCCGGCCTGGAACGGCGGCTACACGACGCGCTCGACTGACAAAAGTCCCCACGACCCTTTCGCGGATGAAACGCCCTTGTTCTCAATTACTGCGTCGAACTTCGCGAACTACGCGGACAAACTGCCCGAAGGCGCAAAGACGCTATTTCGAAAGTACCCTGATTACCGCATGAACATTTATCAAACGCATCGCAGTGCGGCGTTTCCGACCTCAGTCTATGAAAACGTCTTCCTCAACGCAACGCGCGCTCACCCGGCACCCCGTGGCATTGCCTATGGGGTCGAAGGCGCAGCGGGCGGCATTCCATTTCCTATCCCCAAGAACGGCGCCGAAGTGGTATGGAACCATCTGCTCGCGTATTGGGGGCCGGCGCGCGAGCTTCACATCAAGACGTACGTGGCCTCGCGCGACGGCACGATCGAGTTGACAAGCGGCTATAACGAGATTGCCGACTTTCCGTATTACTATCCCAATGCCACGCCAACTTCCTATGGCGGCTATTACTTCAAGGTTCGGCACATTGAAGATGCTCCGCCAGCGAGCGCCGGCGAAGGCTATTTAGCGTGGCAGCCCATCGACACCGCGCGCTACAACTT
>JBAQHC010000495.1:0-1903 GCA_049288095.1 Alphaproteobacteria bacterium
TGGTGGCGGAGTATTTCCTGCCCAGCCTAAAGCGAGCAGCGGGCCGGCATTGACGACCGGGCGCCGGCGAGTCGGCTTGAAGGCCGCCGCCACCGCGCCTAAACTTCTTTAAGTAGAGTCGTTAGTCCATCCGGTGCGAGCTACCGGAGAAACGAGCGTAGTGTATGAAGCTTTCCCCCGCCGCCGAGTTCGCCGTTCGCGGTGCGTTGGTCCTGGCGGAGCGGGGCGGCAAAGGCCCCGTCACGCTGGAGACGATCTGCTCCCAGCGCGACCTGCCTCGGCAATACCTGGTGAAGATTTTCTCCTTGCTGACCAAGGCGGGGATCATCACGCCGGTGCGCGGCAAGCGGGGCGGCTACCTGCTGGCCCACGACCCGGCCTCCATCACGCTCCTGGAGATCATCGAGGCCATCGAGGGCCCCGTCGCCTTGAACTTCTGCCAGCGGACCCCTCCCCAGTGCGACCGGCTTAATTGTGCCATCCGGCCGATATGGTCGGAACTTCAAAAGAACATCCGTTCGCGCCTGGGATCGATGACCCTGGTCTCCTGTCTGGGCGACGGCAAGCCGCCGCGCAAGACGTAAACGCACGCCCCCCAAATACCGCCGCCGCATGGACGGCCTTTCCGGAAGAAACTATTTTTAGAGGAGCGGCTTGAAATAGTACCTTTTGAGTGCTATATTGCCGATAGAGTCCTACAGGATGAAAAAAGCATGTTGTCCCTGACAAAGAAAACCGGTTACGGCCTGATCGCGATGGCGCACCTGGCTGAGTTGCCTGGAGGGCAGGTGTGCAGCGCCCGGGAAATGGCCAAGTTGTACGACATTTCCACGTCGCTGCTGATGAACGTCCTGAAGGACCTTGCTGCTGCCGGATACATTGCGTCGTTTCGCGGCGCCCGCGGCGGCTATCGCCTGGCCCGCCGGCCGGAGAGCGTCAACCTGGCCGAGCTGGTGGCCGCGATTGAAGGCCCGGTGCCGCAGGCCAAGTGCATGGCCGCGGTGGTGGGGGATAAGGAATGCTCCAGCCGCCTGATGGCCCGGTGTCCCCTGGCCGATCCGGTCCATCGCGTGCAGCGCAAATTGCAGGACTTTTTGCGAAAGGTGACGCTGGCGGAGATTACCGTCCCGCCGCACGCCGCTCGACGGTAGAGCCTGCCTACCGCCAGGCAGGAAGGAACGCGAACATGGCTTTGGAATTGCCCATCTATCTGGACAACAACGCCACCACGCCGCTGGCCCCGCGCGTGCTGGAGGCGATGATGCCGTACCTGACGGCGGTCTTCGGCAACGCCGCCAGCCGGAACCACAGTTTCGGCTGGAAGGCTGAGGCCGCCGTGGAAAACGCCCGCGAGCAGATCGCCAAGCTCATCGGCGCCGCGGCCAAGGACATTGTCTTTACCTCCGGGGCCACGGAAAGCGACAATCTGGCCATCAAGGGCGTGGCCGAGATGTACGCCGAAAAGGGCAACCACATCATCACCTGCCCCATCGAGCACAAGGCCGTCATCGACCCCTGTAAATATCTGGAAGAGAAGGGCTATCAGGTCACCTGGCTGAAGCCCGACCGCGCTGGCCAGGTTTCCGCCCAGCAGGTGGCGGCGGCCATCACCGACAAAACGATATTGGTTTCCCTCATGGCCGCCAACAACGAGATCGGCACGATCAACCCCATCGCCGAGATCGGCCAGGCGGCCCGGCAGCGCGGGGTGTTCTTCCACTGCGACGCCACGCAGGCGGTGGGCAAGATCCCCATCGACGTCGAGGCTATGAGCATCGACCTGTTGAGCGCCTCGGGACACAAGATTTACGGGCCCAAGGGCGTGGGGTGCCTGTACGTTCGGCGGCACGGGCCGCGGGTGCGATTGGCCTGTCAGATGCACGGCGGCGGGCACGAGCGCGGC
>JBAQHC010000496.1:0-1643 GCA_049288095.1 Alphaproteobacteria bacterium
CTGACGACGGCGATTCATTACGTGTTCAACACGCCCGAAGACCGTCTGATTTGGGACGTTGGGCACCAGGCCTATCCTCACAAGATCCTAACCGGCCGGCGCGACCGCATGCGCACGATGCGCAAAGGTGGCGGTCTCTCCGGCTTTACGAAGCGTAGCGAAAGCGAGTTCGATCCGTTCGGCGCAGCGCACTCCTCGACCTCGATCTCGGCAGGCCTGGGCATGGCGATCGCCAGTGAGCTTTCGGGCAAGCGCAAGCACGTGGTCTCCGTGATCGGCGACGGCGCAATGAGCGCGGGCATGGCGTTCGAGGCCATCAACAATGCCGGCGCGCTCAAGTCCCGGCTCATCATCGTTCTCAATGACAACGCGATGTCGATCGCGCCGCCGGTCGGCGCGAGCAGTAAATATTTCGCGCGTCTTGCGTCGTCGCATACCGAGCATGCCCTGCGTGACGGCGCGCATAAGCACTTGCCTGCCCGTGTGGCTGCTGCGCGATCGCGCGGTGAAACCCACGCTCGGGGCCTCTTAGGTGGCGGCAATTGGTTCGATGAGATGGGCCTTCTCTACCTCGGCCCAATCGACGGTCACAAGCTCGATCATCTCGTGCCGATCCTTGAGGCCGTGCGAGATGACGACGGCCTCGGCCCTGTGCTCATTCACGTGATCACCGAAAAGGGACACGGCTATCCGCCGGCAGCCAACTCGCCCGACAAGGGCCATGCCGTTGTCAAGTTCGATGTCGCAACTGGCGCGCAAGTCAAAGGCAAGGCGTCGGCGCCGACCTACACCAAGGTTTTCGCTGAATCCTTGATCAAAGAGGCCGCGCGCGACCCGAAGATCGTCGCGATCACAGCCGCGATGCCATCAGGAACTGGCCTTGACCTCTTCGAGAAGAAGTTTCCGGATCGCATGTTCGATGTCGGCATTGCCGAGCAGCATGCAGTGACTTTTGCCGCCGGTCTTGCGACGGAGGGCTACAAACCGTTCTGTGCGATTTACTCGACTTTCCTGCAACGCGCCTATGACCAGGTCGTGCATGATGTCGCGATCCAACATCTGCCGGTGCGTTTTGCCATGGATCGAGCTGGCCTTGTTGGCGCTGATGGCGCAACTCATGCTGGCAGTTTCGATCTTTCCTATCTCTGCTGCTTACCCGGATTTGTCGTGATGGCGGCAGCCGACGAAGCGGAGCTTGTGCATATGGTTGCGACCGCAGCTGCGTATGACGAGGGCCCGATTGCGTTCCGCTACCCGCGCGGCGAAGGCGTTGGTGTTGCGTTGCCAGAGCGCGGCCAAATTTTGGAGATTGGCAAGGGCCGCGTGATGCGCGAGGGCAGCGATGTTGCCATCTTGAGCCTGGGCACGCGCCTTAAGCCGTCGCTCGAGGCTGCCGACATGCTCGCAGTCGAAGGCGTCTCTTGCACGGTGGCAGATGCGCGCTTCGCCAAGCCGATCGATCAGGATTTGATCAGGCGGCTCGTGCGTCGTCATCGCTTGCTTGTCACCGTCGAGGAGGGAGCGATCGGCGGCTTCAGCGCGCAAGTGCTGAGTTTCGTCGCAAACGAGGGGCTGCTGCGGCCAGGCTTCGAGATCCGCACCATGACCTTGCCGGATGTCTTTATCGATCACGACGACATGAC
>JBAQHC010000497.1:0-17643 GCA_049288095.1 Alphaproteobacteria bacterium
CCTCCTAGCCTCCCCCAGAGGGGGAGGGACAAATTTTTCACGAGGGCGATGGTTTCGAGAGGCGAGGGCGTGCGCCGGAAAGGCTCTCAGTCAGATAAGCGTGCGAGCGCGTTGCGCGGGGTGTCGCGCGCGGCGCTCATTTGCGCGCTTGCCCTCGGTGCGCCAGGGCTTGCGCGCGCCGCAGTCTCGGTGAGCGCGGTAAGCGAAGGCGCTGGCGGCAAGCGCGTGATGTTTCATTGGCCGGAGGCAACGCAAGCCGAAGCCAAGATCACCGGCCGTACACTGACGATCAAATTCTCAAAACCGTATGACGGCACGCTCGACAAGGTTGCCGACATCCTCAACGGCACGGGCACATTCGTGCGCCTCTCCGCCGACCGCATGACATTGTCGGTCAATTTGCTCAAAGACATGCAGGTTGCGAGCGACGCCACGGGCAATGACGTCATTTTGCATTTGACGCCGGGCAGCGCGCCTAAATCATCCGAGGCCGCTGCCGCATCTCCTCCCGCGCCACCAGTGCCGCAAGCGCCCGGCGCGAAGACTCCGGCGCCCGCAAAAACCGCATCCTCATCTGCGAAGCCTGAAGATGATGGCGTGCCGGGGCCCACAACGCCGCAAGTCTCCGAGCCCGAGCTTACGATTTCAACGGGAGCAGACTACACGCGCCTTGTATTCGAGTTTCCGCTCAAGACTACGTACGCCGCCAATCTCGCAGAAGGCCAGCTCACGCTCGCGTTCAAGTCCGACAAGCCGGTGCGCTTGACAGAGTTGCGCGTTAATCCGCCGCCGCGCGTGCGCAGTGCAATTGGCGCGGAAGCGAATGGCACATACACGGCGACGATTGGCGTCACGCCGGGCGTCACGCTGCGCCAGTCGATCGACGCCAACATGATCATCGTCGATCTTGTCGATCCTCCAAAGGCCGACGCCGCCGAAGCGGCCGCCAATCCGCCGGCGGACGATAGCGGCAAGACGCCGGCGCAAGCCGCCAATGCGAATGCGTCCAAGCCTGTAGCAACGCCGGCCAGCGGCAGTGCTGCCGCACCCGCACCAATCGCAATGCAAGCGCCACAAGCAATTGCGGCAGCCCCAAGTACCGGAAGCTCGACAACAGTGCCCGCGACACCTGCGCCAGCCACACCAGTCGCCGCGCAGCAAGCGGCCGCAAAGCCCGCGCCTCAAGGTCAAACCGGCGCAACCGGTGCCGCGGCAGCGCCCGACACGGTCGACAGTGTGCTCAAAGTCAAAGATGTCGATGTCTCGATGCTCGATGCGCGGCTTAAGGATCCGAATGCGGGCAATCCGCCGCCTTCACCCGATGAGGCTGCAAACCCGGCCGACACATCGGCCGCGCAAATGCAAGCGCAAATGCCCGTCGATGAGCCGACAGTGAAATTCGCTGTTGCAATCGCGCTCGGCAACGACGCCAATCGCGTGAGCTTCCCGTGGGGCAGGGCAGTGCCCGCGGCGGTCGCGCGGCGTGGCGAACGTTTGTGGGTCGCGTTCGGCGGAAAAGGCGATATCGATCTTTCGCCGCTCAATTCACTGCGCGAAAAGGGCGTGCTGTCCTACGGCGTCTTTCCCGCCGATGGAGCAACGGTTGTCGGGCTACAGCTCGATGATCACATTCTCGCAACCGTCATGTCCGATCCGTCGGGTTGGACGATCGCGCTCGGCGATACGATTCTCTCGACTGCGCCCGATATCTCGCTCACGGCGCGGCTTAACGACAACGCTGAGGTCGATGCTGCGATGAGCGGTGATCTCAAGCTCGCGCACTTCAAAGACACCGATGTCGAAGACAGCCTCATTTTCGTAATGAGCGGGCCGCAGGCGCAAGGACTTGTGGCAACGCGGCACTTCGTCGATTTCGAAGTCATGGCAAGTGCGCAAGGGCTGGTCGTTCGGCCCATATCGGATGGCGTTGATGTGCGCGCCCAGTCCAACATGGCGATGATCACCAAGCCGGGCGGGCTCGCGCTTTCGGGCACGCATCTGCCGGGCGCACCCGTTGCCAACGTGCCCAAGGCGCCCAAGGCAAGCCCGGCCGAGATGAAGCTCGGCGCGTGGCGCGGGCCGAAAAACGTCTCGTTCAATGATGGGCAGAAGAAGCGCATGGAGCGCGTTGCGCTCTCGGGCAAGAACGATCACATCCCCGCGCAAGTCGATCTTGTGCATTACCTTTTGGCCTATGAGCTCCCGCAGGAGGCGCTGGGCGAGCTCGATATGATGGCGAGCGAAACCCCCGACATCGTCAATGATCTGCATTTTCGCGCGCTCCGGGGTGTTGCCAATCTCATGGCCAACCGGTTTGCCGATGCGGCGCAGGATCTCAATGACAAGTTGATGCCCGATGATGAGAACACGGCGCTTTGGCGCGGCATGATCGCGGCCGGCCGGAATGATTGGTCGAAAGCGCGCGTGTTGTTTGCGCGCGCGGGCAATGCGATCGATAAGCTTGATGCGCCCTGGCAGGCGCGCGCGCGCATTGCGGCTGCCGAGGCCGCGCTCGGCGTCAACGATGTCACCAATGCACGTATGAATTTGGAGTTTTTGCCGCGCGAGGGGTTGACCGTCGAAGATGCGGGACACGCGGCGCTTCTCGATGCGCGCCTCGCCGAGGCGCTAGGCCAATACGACAAGGCGGTGGCAACTTATGACAAGCTCGCGCAGCACGCGGTTGAGCCGATTGCGGTGAGAGCCGAGCTTGCGCGCACGCGCCTCGCCGCCAAGCGTGGCAAGATCACGACCGATGAAGCGATCGACCGGCTTGAAGCGCTGCGTTTCCAATGGCGCGGCGATGATGTTGAGGCCGATACGCTCCGCGGCCTCGGTCAGCTTTATGCCCAGCTTGGCGATTATCGCCACGCGCTCACCACGATGAAGATCGCGGTCAAGCATTTTCCGGGCACGCCGCTCGAGCGCCAGATCACCGACGACATGTACAACATGTTTGAGGACCTCTATCTCAACGGCAAAGCCGATGAGATGCCGCCGATCCAGGCGCTCGCGCTCTATTACGACTTCAAAGAGCTGACGCCGATCGGGCCGAAGGGCGACATCATGATCCGCCACTTGTCGGATCGGCTTGTCGCTATGGATCTTCTCGATCAGGCGATCGAGCTCTTGAGCTATCAGGTCGATAACCGCTTGAACGGCGTTGCGCGCTCACAGGTCGCGGCGCGGCTCGCGCTGGTGCAGCTCATGGATCACAAGTCCGAGGATGCCTTGCGGACGATCAACTCGACGCGCCAATCGCGGCTGCCGGATACGATCGCCGCGCAACGCCGCTTGATCGAAGCCCGCTCGCTGATGGATCTCAAGCGGTTCGACGATGCGCTCGATGTGATTAGCGATGATGCGGGGCCACCCTATGATCGGTTGCGCGCCGACATCTATTGGCACCAGGATGATTGGGCAAAGGCCGGCCCTGCGCTTGAGCAAGAGCTCGGCGATTCGTGGAATCTTGCGCCTGCGCTCACCGAAGGCCAACGCTTCGATGTCATGCGTGCTTCGATCGCCTATGTGCTGGGCGGCGATAAAGCGAGCCTTACACGCATGGCGACCGAGTTCGGCCCGAAAATGAAAGGCACGAGCGACGAGCATGCGTTCCAAGTCGTGGTCTCAGATCCGGGCAATGCCAATCTCGAGCTTCATTCGCTGACCGAGAAGATCGCTTCGATCGACACACTCTCGGCATTCCTCGACGATTTGAAGAAATCCGATGCCGCGGATCTCGGCCCTGCGCCGCCAAACGCCGGCAGCCGCGCCGCCAACCCCCCGATCAACTGACTAATTCACAACTCTTCTAGCCTTGATGCCGGCTTTTCGAAGCTCGACCTGAATGCTGTCAGGCCCAATCGTGTGGTTGATGCCGACGAGGATGAAAGTAGTGCCTCCGGCGGCGAGGAACCCGTCGATCCGTCGCGCCCAATCCTTGTCGCGGTTGGCGTTCAGCGTCGTGTAGAGTTCGGGATAGCGCTCGCTGAAATCGATCGCATTTTTCTCATAGTAGCCGACATCGCCACGCGCGCACGCCGTATCGCCGGCATTTCCCCGATCGGGCCCTGCCTCGACATCGTCTAAGCTGTAGAGCAGATATTGCTTCTGTACGGCCGCCGGCATGCGGTCGAAGAAAAGCGTGAACTCTTCCCAGCTCGAATATTCGGCCTTCACCGGCTTGCTTTGCTTGGCGGCGAGATTGCTCATCACGAGCTCAGGATTCCCGCTCCCGGAAACGGGCTTTCCAGCTTTCGCGTAAAAGGCAAAGGTAATAATGCGCGCGGCGTACCACACCTTCATGGGTTGCAACTGCTCGCGCTTTATGTCGAGCTTTGCGGCCATATCCAGAACACGTTTCGCTTCAACTGAGGTCAGATCGTCGAACAGGCTGCCCTCATCTCGCTTGCCCAACTTGTCGCCTATTGCAATTGCCTTGGCATCCATCGGCTCGGTCGGTATTTCGCGCCACAACTCTTTGCTTTCGGCGAGCGCATTCTCGATGCGGGGCGTAAGCCACTTACCGTCACCCGGCCCGCAGGCGCCAAGAACATAAACTTTCGCAGTCCCGCGTTCGGCCACATAAAGGGGCGGTCCCTGAGGGGCCGAAGCCTGCGATATCGGTGCGGCAGCGCTGGTGGTGATCGCACAAGCGACGGCAATTAGGGTTTTGATCCTGCGGTTCATTTCTGGTTGCCCTTTCCCCATGCGCTGCCCGCGCGTTACACAGCGGAAACGCACGGACAGAAATAAATCATACTTACAGTATGATACTCTCAGTAGGATTTTATGGAGTCAAGAGGTGAAGGCGAAGAAGACCAAGCCGCGCAAAGTCGGCGCCAAAGGCGCAGAGACCCGCCGTCTCCTCATTGAGGCCGCAACAAAGCTATTCCGCGCCAAGGGCATTGGCGCAACTTCGCTCGACGAAATCGCGGCCGAAGCGGGCGTCACCAAGGGCGCCATCTACGATCACTTTTCTGGCAAGAACGATCTCGTGTTCGAGCTATTCAGTGCCCACGGCAATCCGCTGCTTCAAGCATTCAAGGCCGGCCTTTCGGCGCGCGAGCAGAAAGCGGCGTTGCGCGACTTTCTAGTTGCATCAATTCCGGCAAGGCCGGACTACATATCCAGCAACTTCGAAGCGAACCAATATCTCGCGAACAACCCCGATCTTGCGCAGCGCTTTGCCGGGTTCGCCGAAGCGGGCTTAACTGAGATTGCCGATCGATTGGCGGCGAGCGTGCCTGCATCGGATCGCGCCCTAACGCCGCTCGAACTCACCATTGCCCTCAGCTCATTGCACACGGGATTGCTTTTTCACCGCATGGTTACACCGAGCCTCGTGAGCGACACGATGATGCGTAACATCTATAACGCTCTCCTCGGCTTGGCGGATGAGACGAAGCCGAAGCGGGCGCGCAAGAGAAAAGCTACTTGAAGCTTTCGACGAGGGAACCGCAGACGAGATACCAGCCGTCGGCGAGCACGAAAAAGATCAGCTTGAACGGCAACGAAATGACGATCGGCGGCAACATCATCATGCCCATCGCCATGAGCACCGAGGCGACGACAAGATCGATGATGAGAAACGGCACGAAGATCAGGAAGCCGATTTCGAAGGCGCGCCGAAGCTCGCTGATCATGAAGGCCGGAATCAAAATTTGCAGCGGCGTTGCTTGCGGATCTTTCGGAATCTGAGCCTTGGTGAGATTGAAGAATAGGCCGAGATCTTTCTCGCGCACCTGCTTGAGCATGAAGGTTTTGAACGGCGCCGTGGCCTTGTCGAACGCTTCGGGCGTTTTGATCGTGCCGGCTTGCCAGGGCACATAGGCGTCGGTGTAGGCCTTCTCGACCGTCGGAGCCATGACGAAGGCGGTCAAGAACATCGCCAGGCTGATGATCACCATATTGGGCGGCGAAGATTGTACGCCCATCGCCATGCGCACCATCGACAAGACGACGACGATGCGCACGAACGAGGTGACCATGATGAGGATCGATGGCGCCACCGACAGCACCGTCATCAGCACGACAAGCTGAACGATCCGCTGCGTCAGGCTCGCTTGATCGGCGAAATTGATCGAGACGTCCTGCGCCGATGTCGAGGCAGCAAGGAACGGCAGGAACAGCGCGGCAAGCGTCAGGATCAGAGCGATCCGTCGCACATTCAAGAATCGCCGCGAAACAAAATCCCTCTCCCGCGGGGAGAGGGAAGCGCTTGGAGCGGAGCGCGAGCTCTGTTCCAAGCGCAGGGTGAGGGATTCTCCAGAAGGGAAGACGTTTGCTGCAAACCCCTCATCCGGCCGCTGCGCGGCCACCTTCTCCCCGCGGGAGAAGGTCTGAATGCGCGCCCGAAGCAGATCGTTCACGCACGGAAGATCAGAATGGCGCATTGCTATTTCGGCTCGCGCGGCACGGGGCCGATAATCGGCTCGCGCCGGCCTTGATCGGAGGATGGCTTGCGCGAAGTCCATGTGCCGGGCCTTTCGCCGGGCGGCTTGTTGAGCGTGCCAGCTCCGCTCGCGGCGAAAGCTGCGGCGCGTGCGGCGGCCTCGGCTTTCGCATCGGCGGGATTGGCCTGCGGATGCGCCGGTGCATTCGCTGCGACCGGAGCGTTTGTGGTTGATGATTGGTAAACGCCGCGCTCAGGCGGGCGGCCGGAGAGAACGGTCTCTGAATTCGGCCCGAGCAAAACGAGATGCTCGGTGTAGTCGCATTTGATGAGCAGCACGCGGCGCTTGGGATCAAGCGTCATGGCTTCGACGATCGAAAGCCGGCGATCCTCACGCCTTATATTATTGCCGCCGAGCCCTGCTTTGCGCGCAAGGAAGGCAGCGAGCGCGATCAGGCCGAGAACGATCAGCAGGCCGCCGCCCGTTTGCAGATAGGTAAGGGTTCCCATTCTGGAAAGTCCTTCAGCGCAAAACTCGTGAAGGACGATGCCAATTCATGCTTAAAGTGGCCTTAAGCGCGCGGGCCATTTGCTGCGAATTCATTGGCCCGAGGAGGGCGACTTTTCGGCGATTTGTTCAGCGCATCTTAACGCCCCGCCCATGATTATGTACGCCGCGTAAGCATGCCCAGGCACTCTCATGAATCTCTACGACATCCCGCTGTTCGGGATGCTCCGTGTAAAGATGGATTGGCTCTCGACGCGTCAGGAGACGCTTGCCGAGAACATCGCCAATGCGTCGACGCAGCATTACAAAGCCAAGGACATCAAGCCGCTCGATTTCGACGATCTCTTACGCCGCGCCAAGGGCCTCGCAGCGCAAACCGATGTGCCGCAGGGCCAAATCGGCGTGACGCTCGGCGAAAAAGGCTATGAGCCGGTCGATCTCCGCGATGGCGAAATGACGCCCAACGGCAACTCGGTCGTGCTCGAAGAGCAGATGATGAAGCAGTCCGAGACGCAGGTTCAATTTCAGACCGCGCTCGACATCTACCAAAAGGGCTTGCAGATGCTGCGCACGGCAATCGGCAAGTGAAAGGTCTGGGGTAAGGAGAGCACGTCGTGGAAGCTTTCAAGACCATGATGATCGCCTGGTCGGGCATGCGTGCCCAGACCGGGCGCATGCGCGTGATCGCGGAAAATCTCGCGAACGCGGATTCGACCGGCCGCACGCCGGGCGATATGCCGTATCGCCGCCAGATCCCGACATTCAAGGATCAGCTCGATCGCGCCAATGGCGTTGATCTCGTTCAGCTTGGCAAGCCGGTGAAGGACCGCTCCGAATTCCGCTTGCGCTACGATCCTTCGCACCCCGCAGCGGACAAAAGCGGCTATGTGAAGCTGCCGAACGTCGATCCGCTGGTTGAATCGATGGATATGCGCGAATCGATGCGCGTCTATGAAGCCAATCTCAATGTCATCGAGGCTTCCAAATCGATGATCTCGAGAATGCTTGATCTATTGCAGCGCACGTAATTAGGGCGAAGGCGAAATCATGAGCACGATCACGACCAACGCGCTTGCCGCCTACAACAAAGCTGCGGGCCTCAGTGGAACGCCGGGAATTAGTGGCGAAGAGCCGTCCAATGGGACGGCGGACTTTGCCAGCATGGTTCAGGATGCGCTCGGCAAGGCAGTCGAAGTCGGCAAGGAAGCCGAAGTCAAATCGGCCAAGAACATCTCTGGTAAGGGCGAGCTTGTCGATGTCGTGACCGCGCTCACGGCGGCCGAGACGACTTTGGACACGATCGTCGCGGTGCGCGATCGCGTGATCGCGGCCTATCAAGATATTTCACGCATGCCGATTTAGCAGCGATCAGTTATCAGCGATCAGTAATCAGTAACCATGAGCGTGCTTATCTGATTACTGATTGCTGATAGCTGGTAACTGACAATGACCGGAGCAGAAACGCTCGATCTTGCGCGCGATGCGATTTGGCTGCTCATCCAGCTTTCGGCGCCGATGATGATCGCAGGCCTTGTGGTCGGCATCGCGATCGCAATCCTTCAGGCGCTCACGCAGATTCAGGAAATGACGCTGACATTCGTGCCGAAGATTCTCGCGGTCTTCGTCGTCCTGATTCTGTCGCTGCCTTTCATGGCCTCGCAGCTCTCGACTTTCATGCACAAGATCGCGCTTCTCATCATCAAATGATTTTGTTCGTCGCGGAGATATTGGACTCGCCCCTCCCTCGACGGGAGGGGCAGATCGCGCAGCGATCGGGGAGGGTGGGGGAACAAACGATGTGCTGTGAACCCCTCCCCCTAACCCCCTCCCGCAAGGGGAGGGGGGATTCGAGAAGCACAACAAGGGCCGGGCGATGAACTACATCGAGGCCAATGCGTTTCTGTTCATGGCCGTGTTCATGCGTATCGGCACGGCGATGATGGTGCTGCCGGGCTTCGGCGAAATGAATGTGCCGGCGCGGCTTCGCCTCGTGCTCGCGCTGATGACGAGCCTCGTGATCGCTCCCGTTGTGTCGCGTTATTATCCGCCGATGCCTGCGGAGCTTGGGCCCTTCCTCGGCGTTCTCCTTGGTGAGTTTGCCTATGGCCTTGCCCTCGGCACGATCGCCCGCATCTTCATGATGTCGCTCAATGTCGCGGGCAATGTGATCGCCAACGAAAGCGGCCTTTCGTTTGCCACCAATTTCGATCCGACGGTCGGCATTCAAGGCGCGCTCCTCAGCTCCTTTCTCACAGTGCTTGGCATCACGCTGGTTTTTCAGGCCGACTTTCATCACCTGATGATCGCGGGGCTCGTTAATGCCTATGATGTGCTCCGGCCCGGCACGACGCCGCCCTGGGGCGATTTCGCCGATCTTGCGATGCGCACGCTGAGCAAGATGTTCCGGCTCGGCATTCAAATGTCGGCGCCCTTCATCGTGTTCAATCTGGTATTCAACGCGGCGGCCGGCGCGATAGCGCGGCTCCTGCCGCAAATCCAAGTGTTCTTCATTGTCATGCCGCTCAACATCATGGTTGGCCTCGGTCTCCTCTTCGTGACGATTGGCTCGATCATGATGCTGTTCCTCAACCAGTTCGCGCTGATGCTTCAGCACGGCTGGCTCTAAGGAGGCGTCATGTCCGATCAGGACAATGATCAAAAGACCGAAGAGCCGTCCGCCCGAAGATTGTCCAAGGCGTTTGAAGAAGGCTCGGTTCCGAAAAGCGCTGAAGTTTCGTCTTGGGTTCTGCTCGCGGCCGGCACATTAGTGCTCGGCGTCGCCGTCGGCCCGATGATCGAGAGCCTCAAAGCGGATCTGACGACCTTTCTCGCCCGGCCTGAAACCTTCTCTCTCGAAGGGCCGGGCGGGACGAACTTCGCGGCGACGGTTTCGTTTATCCTGTTCAAGGCGCTTGCGGTGCCGCTTGGCATCCTGGTGGTCGCGGCGGTTGGCGGTCACTTGATCCAGCACCGGCCAACCTGGTCCGGCCATATTTTCGAGTTCGACATTCAGAAGCTGTCGCCGCTCAGAGGTTTCCAGCGCCTGTTCGGCGTTCAGGGCATTGCCAATTTCGTCAAAGCGATCTTGAAGCTCGTCGCCATCTCGACCGGCGCTGCGGTCGTTATTTGGCCGGCGCGCAATTTGCTTTTGACTTTCGTTGACCGCGCGCCGGAATTGATCCTGCCGAGCGCCCTCGCACTCTCGCTCAAAGTCTTGGGTGCCATCCTCGTCGTGTTCGCGTTCATCGCGCTCGGCGATCTCATCTTCCAGCGCATGCAGCACCTTCAGAAGTTGCGCATGACCAAGCAGGAAGTGAAGGACGAGCACAAAGAGACCGAAGGCGACCCGAAGATCAAAGCCAAGATCCGCCAGATCCGCATGGAGCGCAGCCGCAGGCGCATGATCCAAGCGGTTCCCAACGCAACGGTTGTGGTCACCAATCCGACACACTATGCCGTGGCGCTGCGCTATGTCGAAAAGGAAACGACGGCGCCTTTATGCGTCGCCAAGGGCGTTGACGCATTCGCTCTGCGCATCCGGCTTGTCGCCAAGGAACACAAGATCCCGATTGTGGAAAACCCGCCGCTTGCCCGCGCGCTTTATGCTTCGGTCGAGGTCGACGAAATGATCCCGCAGGATCATTATAAGGCGGTCGCGGAAGTCATCGGCTTCGTGCTGAGGCTTAAAAACCGTGGAAGGGCGCCCCAGCGCCGCACTTCGCGCGCGCCAGCGGGGCGGCGAATCAATTAAGCTCTTACGCTAGGCTTCGAGGTTAACAGCCTCTTAAGGCGGCATGATTTGCCGCGGAAGATGTTTAGGGTGTCGCGATGACGATTGAACAGGTCGGGCCCGAAGGCGAGCCACTGAAGCTCGATGATGTGCTGAGAGTCGATCAAGACCTGCTCCCAGCCACCACGGAGCATGAGCGCGAGGAAGCGCCGCCGACGGCCGATGAGCTGTTCAAAGGCGCGGTCATCGCTTGCGTCGTCGCATTGATCATGGCGCTGGGCGTCGCGCTTGCGGCGCCGGCGAGCGCGAGCCTTGCCGGGCTCATTCTGTTTGGCGGCGTTGTCGCGGTTGCCGGGGCGGGGCTGTTTGCGCTTACGCGGCCGCGCGCGCCCGACGTTACGGGCATCATCATCGAGGAGCGCGTCGACACCGATTTGGGCGCCCTGCTCGACGCCATGAGCGAACCTGTTGCAGCGGTTGGACCATCGGGCGATATCCGTTTTGCCAACATAGCTTACAGGCGTTTCCTCGAGCGATTTGACATCGCGACGGAACCGCTCGAAGGGCCGCGCATGGCTTTCGCCGGCCATCCGTTGTTCGCGCCGGTGATCTTCCGTCTCGCCTCGCGAGGGGATGTGAAGAAAGAGACATTGCTCGTCGCACCTGCACCGGGCGAAGCGCCGCGCCGCGTGATCATCGAAGAGCGCGCTGTATCCGGCGGGCCGAATGCACCGCGGCTTTGGCTGTTCCGCGATGAAGGGCCAGCGCCGGTCGAGCCGCCCAAGCCGGTTCCCGAAGAAAAGTTTGTGTGGGCCGATGTCCTCGGCATCGCGCGCTTCATGATGACGCCCGACGGGCGGGTCACCTCGACCTATGGCGGGCTTGCCGAGCTGGTCGGCGCACCGGTCGCCCCTGCATCGCAAGTGCGCGATTTTCTGCCTGACATCGATATCGCAAGGCTGATCGCGCAAATTGACGGCAAGCATTGGGGCGAGCCGCAGACAACGCTCTTGCGCACCGTGAATGAGACCGCGGTCCCTGTGACGGTCACGGCCTATCACCGCCACGGCGCACAGAAGACTGTGCAGATCATCGTCGTGCCTCAGGCGCGCCCCGAGCTGGTTGAGGCGCAGGAGCCCGAGCAAGCGGAACCTGCAATGCTCCACTCTGCGGTGACTGCGCTTGCACGTGCGGCTGACGGCACCGCGCCGCAAGCTTTGTTCCCGCGTCTCTTCGCTGAAGCGCCGCTCGGCGCCGCGTTGCTCGGCGCGGATCGCCGGCTTGTCGCGTCCAATCCGGCTTTCGCGCGGCTGCTCGGACGCGATCTCGCCGCAGGCATGGTTCTGCGTCAGCTCGTCGGGGCCGACTACGCTGATGCCGCACAGCGGCTGATCGATCTCGCGCAGCAGGGCCTTGCGCCAGCGGGCGGCGTTGAGGTCGTCATTCCGGGCGACAAACCGCGTTCTGTGCGGCTTTATGCAACGCGCGTCGGCAAGGCCGGTTCGGCTCTGTTGTTTGTCATCGATGCGACCGAGCAGCGTTTGCTTGAAGAGCAAGTCGCCCAATCCGAAAAGATGAACGCGGTTGGCCAGCTGGCGGGCGGCATCGCGCACGACTTCAACAATCTGCTAACGGCCATCTCCGGCTATTGCGATTTGCTGCTGCAAAGCCATCCGGTGGGCGACCCGTCGTTCCCCGACATTTCGCAAATTCGCCAAACCGCGGCGCGCGCAGCCAATCTCGTGCGCCAGCTCTTGGCGTTCTCGCGCCAGCAGACGATGCGTCCCACCGTCGTGTGGCTCAACGACATGATCGCCGACCTCAAAGTATTCTTGGGCCGCGTGATCACCGAGCGCATCACTTTGCAAGTCACGCTCGGGCGCGATCTTTGGCCGGTATTCGCCGATCCAGGGCAGATCGAGCGCGTGATCATGAACCTTGCCGTCAATGCGCGTGATGCGATGACGGGCAGCGGGCGCTTGCTGCTCAAGACCTACAACATGCCGAAGGAGCAGGCGACGAAGATCACCAATGTCGATCTCCGCCCCAGCGATTACGTCGTGATCGAAGTTACCGACACGGGCGTCGGCATACCGAAAGAAAATCTCACCAAGATTTTCGAGCCGTTCTTCACCACCAAAGGCGTGGGCGAGGGCACGGGCCTCGGGCTTTCCACCGTCTACGGCATCATCAATCAGTCAGGCGGACAGATCTCGGTCGAAAGCCAAGTCGGACAGGGCACAACGTTCCGTATCTATCTGCCGCGCGATGAACGTGCCGAGATTCGTCATCCCGAGCCGGGCCATCAGGATCTTGCAACGCGCATGCAGGATTTGACCGGCAAGGGCTCGATCCTTCTGGTCGAAGACGAGGATGCGGTGCGCTCCTTTGCCGTGCGTGCGCTCAAGGCGCGCGGCTACGAGGTGTTCGAAGCCTCCAATGGCGAGGATGCGCTGGAGATCATGCGCAAGCGCGGCCGCCCGGTCGATCTTCTGGTCTCCGATGTCGTCATGCCGGGCATGGACGGGCCAACGCTCGCACGCGCGCTACGCGAGGAGTTTGGCCACCATAAGGTGATCCTGATCTCGGGCTATGCCGAGGATGCGATCCGCAAGAATCTAGAGACGGAGCAGAATGTCGAGTTCCTGCCCAAGCCGTTTTCGCTCAAGGAATTGGCGCAGAAGGTGAAGGATGTGCTCGCCGCCGAACCGCCTGCAGCGAGCTAATGCGTGAGCGCGCTGCTTGACAGCCACGAATTTTGGATCGCCGCCGCGATTATCGCCGTATTCTTCTATTGGCTCGGGCGGAGCCATGGCGGTGAAACGCCGTCAGAGCGCGCGGATCGCATAGCCACGGCGCGGATGCAAGCCGCGAGCGCGCTCAAACAAATGCCGCAAGATAAGCGCGCAGAGATCGACGATCTCATCAGAGGCAAGCAAATGATCGCTGCGATCAAATTGATCCGCTCATCGACCGGACTTGATCTCAAAGGCGCCAAAGACGCAGCCGATCAGCGGCGCTCGGAGCTTGGCGGCAGCGTGTAAATCGCGGCGGCGTTTGCCATTGCTGCCCGGCCGCGCCGAGTCCCGGCTCGGTCGCTATGAGGTGGGATAACAGAACTGGATGTAGGACAGGATTCTGCGGACGGATTTGTCGGGCCCGGCATAGGGCAGCATCAACGTCTTCGACCGCATAAAGCTGTTGCCCGCCCAAGCGGTGGAGATCTCGCTGTAAAGCGGGCGGCGCTCCTCGACGCACTGCACGCAGGCGGACTTGACCTCGGTCGCGTTCGGCTGGTCATCGCCCCAGGTGTTCGTCATGTCGAGGCCCAGCGCCTGCGCAACCCGCGTGCCTACGAGGCGGATGTAGAAGCGTTTCGGGCCGTCTTCTATCGACATGACCGAGCAATCGCCCAAGAGGTTCTTGGGTATGGAATGCGGGGTGATTGCGCTCACGGGCGGCAATTCGCCCTCACGCTTGGCCTTCATCCAATGGTCGTAGATGAGCCGAAACCCCTGGTCGGGCAGAGCCTCCGGCCCTTCAATCGGCTTTGTGACGGCGGGTTTATGCATTAGGAGGTTACACGCGCGCAGATGGCTTCCTGAGCCTAGGTCGACAGCGTTAACGCTCTTCTAATTCCTGTGTCCGAGCCGGGAATCTATCCGCAGACTGATCTCTCAAGAGCCGGGGGGAACCACGGGGTAGGGGCCCTCATCGAAAGCTGTCGCGTGATAGCCTTTCGAGCCGACCTCGCGCGCAAGCGGGCTGCGGAAATCCGCGCCCGCCGCCAGGCAATCAAGCACATGCCGAAAATCATACTTCGGCCGACAACCAAGCGCTGACATTGCGCGGCTGTTGACATAGACCCGATCGATTGAGGGCAAGAGCTTCCAGCCGCGCGCGGCGTAAAGCTTTGCGCACTCGGGAAACAGCCGGTGAACCACGCCTGGCGCATCGCGCCGTAGCGCCGGCAGATCCTCGCGCGTAAAGGGAGTCGTCGCCGAGACGATAAACCGGGCAAAGCCGATTTGCGGTGCCTGCTCGACGGCGAGCAAAACCGCATCGACAATGTCGGCGATATCGGCGCGGCGATAGAGAAATTCGTTTGCTTGCGCATTGGCGAGCTCATAGCTCGTGCGAACTGCAGCGTTATCGTCGGCCTCGGGAAAGAAACGCGAAGTTCTGAGCACAATCACTGGCAGGCGGCGGCGCAGCGCGAACAGCTCGCACAGGCTCTCAGCGGCAAGCTTCGTGACGCCGTATATGTTCTTGGCGATTGGCGGCACATCCTCGGTGATCCATGCCGCGGGCTCACCCTCCTTGGGCGTCAGCGCCGAGCCGAACACGCTGGTGGTGCTCGTGAACACGAACGAGGTAACGCCGGCCTTGGCAGCTTCCTCGAGCAGCACGAGCGTGCCGGTGACATTCGTGTCGATGAAGTCTTGGTTGCTGTGCGTCGCGACATGCGGTTTGTGAAGCGTCGCGGTGTGGATCACCGTCCTGGCGCCAGCGAGACATTCCGCAACGAAGCGCCTATTGCCCACCGAGCCAACGCGATCAGTGAAGCGCGAGGGCTTGATGTCGAGGCCGGTTGCGGGCGCGCCGCGCGCGCGTAGTGTGCGCATCAATGCTTCGCCGAGATGCCCCGAGCTGCCGGTAACCACGATCGCCATGGCCCAAGCGTAACATCCGCCAAACCGAGCCGGCCACGCATAAGATATGCGTGAAAATGCGTGCCTATGCGAGCGTGGTGACGAGGCGCGCCGGCGTGCCGTCGGCGAGCGAAAACCGCTCCCACGTGAAACGCCCGGCGGGGATCGGCACGGACGCATCGGCGTTGGGCCCAGTATCGACGGTGAGTGCGCCAAAGCTGCGCTCATACCAGCCGAGCCCTTCGAGCGAGGCCTCCGCTTTAAGAATCTCGGGCGATGCGAAGGCGAGGAGGGCCCGCCCGATGAGACCGGCAAGGTCCGCGCGCCATTCGGCAGCACGCGGGGCCGAAGCCGCGAGCAGGCGATGCGTGCGGTCGCAGACGAGATGAACCCGGAGCGTCGAGCTTTCGATGAGGCGTTTGAGCGCACTGTCGCGAGAGGGCCCACAGGCGCGCGCGAGGCTGCGCTCGATCGCCGCGATTTGCGCCTCCGAAAGGGGAAGCGCCCCGCGCTCCCACCGCGACACCGTCGCCTGGCTGACGCACATGATCTCGGCGAGGTGGGCTTGCTTCATGCCGGCGCGCACGCGTAGTGCGCGAATAAGCGCGCCGTTTGCCAATGCCTGCATGGTTAACCCTCCACCGCGCACGACGCCGGTGCGCGGGCGGTCCTGCGGATCGTTTTGAAACGCCGAGCGTTCATGACTGCTTGATCCCTTTCTTAAGCCGCGAAGCCGTGCACACCGAAGCGCGCGGCCCGGGAAGTGCGCCCGCTTGCCCCAAGATTAGTTGGCACGCCGCTTGATGGAAACACGTGCGTGTGACCCGATTGAGGACGGCGGCTGAAATGTTGGAGGCGCGAGAGCGATCAAATATTCTGATCGTTGACCGCAGCACGAGCTTTGGAAGGCTCCTGCGGAGCGAGCTTCTGCGTTCCGGCTTTAACCATATCAGGCTGGCCGGCGATACCGAAGAAGCGCTCCACATGCTCGCGAATGATCGCTTTCGCGCCGTGTTGTGCGATGCCGAGGCGGGCCCCTTGAAGGCCGCCGAATTCGTTCTGGCCGCGCGCTCGCGCTTCGATATGGCCGACCCTTACGTTGCGATCATCATGACATCTTTCAGCGCGTCGCTCCGTAAGGTCGTCGCGTGCCGCGATGCCGGCGCCAATACATTTCTTGCCAAGCCTGTGAGCACGGGGCAGCTCACGGAAAAGCTGCGCGTCTCGCTGAACGAAAATCGCCGCTTCGTGCGGGTTGCGTCTTATTTCGGGCCGGAGCGCCGCAAAGGCTTCCGCATGCCCTATCTCGGATCGGAGCGCCGCGCCATGCGGCTCGTCGAAAATCAGATCATCTGGTCTCCAAGGGAAGCAGCATGATTTGAGTGGAAGTCGGCTGGTGCCTAAGCCTCGGGGGGTAACAGAGGCGGGCGCCGGCTCAAGAAATAAAACAGTGGGCTTAATAAGTGGGGATTACTCGATGAAACTTGCAATCATATCGGCCGTCGCCGTCTTACTGACGGTGCCGGCTCTCGCGCATTATTCAAATCCGCCGCCGCCACCGAAGCCGCCGGCGGTTCCGCCGGTGACGGTGACCAACAGCAATTCGAACTACAACAAGAATTCGAATACCAACAACAATTCCAACTACAACAAGAACTCGAACTATAATTCGAATTCCAACAAGAACTACAACAACAACACCGCGACCGCGACGAACTACAATCACAACAGCTTTTCGCCGACCAACACGGTGTCGAACAGCGCGACCAACGACGCCTCGAATTCGGGCAATGCGACCTCGGACTCGTCGGCGAATGTGTCGAACAACACGAGCGTCACCAACACTTCGCCGGATCACATCTCGATCCGCGAGGCGAATGTGCCGGATGTCTTCGTTCCGAACTTGACGGCGGGCGCCAACCCTTGCTCGGGCTCGGCCTCGATCGGCGGCTCGGGCGTCGGCTTCGGCTTCGGCCTCGGCAAGACGGTGCGCGACAAGAATTGCGAGCTGCGCAACACCGCAGCTCTCTTGCAGGGCCTCGGCTACACCACTGCCGCGCGTCAGCTGCTCTGCCAGGATGAGCGCGTGCGCAAGGCGTTCTTCGATGCCGGCATGCCTTGCGATATGCGCATGGCGTTCGTTCCGCCGCCTCCGCCGCCGGCTGTCGTTGAGCTTCCTCCGCCTCCGGTCGTGCACAAGAAGGTGGTGCGCAAGGCGAAGCCGAAGGCGATCGTCAATTGCCCGCCCGGCACGACAACTGTGCCGACCCCGGTTCCGGCTCCAATGCCGAAGCAGGATGAGCAAAAGCACTAACGCTCGAGCGAACAATCCCCTCTCCCCTTGTGGGAGAGGGTGTCC
>JBAQHC010000498.1:0-7490 GCA_049288095.1 Alphaproteobacteria bacterium
GTGCCGCAGCCTGCATTTGAACGTCGTGAGAGGAATGCGCGACATCGACCATGATGCCAAGCCGATTGCATTCAGCGATCACTTGCTTGCCGAATTCGGAGAGGCCGTGAAACTCCGGCACTTGCGCCCCTGTTGCGCCGAAGCCCTCGGCCATTCCGCCGTCCGCTAGATCATTGACGCCGTTGTAAGCGAGGCCGAGATAACGCGCGCCGAGGTCGTAATACATTTTGAGCAGCTCGATATGATGTCCAAGCGCGTAGCCATTCTCGATACCGATGAGCGCTACGAGCTTGTTTGCGGCGCTAATGCGTTCAACATCTTCAGCCGTGTGCGCAAGCTCGATGAGATTGGCGTTGCGCTCATCGGTCATTCGATGGATCGCGGCGAATTTCGCGAACGCCTCTGAGACGGCCTGCGCATTGCCGGCAATTGTGCGGGGGCCTTGCGGCACATAGACAATGAAGAACGCCGCTTTAAGGCCGCCTTGGCGCATACGCTCAAGATCGAAATCGTAGCGCGGGTTGTGAAGGGAATCGAATTTGTCGCTCGCCCATTCCGGCGGAATGTCGACATGGGTGTCGATAGTGAGAAGCTTCTGATGAACGTCCATCGCCTGCTGGGGTGTCACCTTGACCTTATGCGGCCCGTGCGCCGGGGCCATGAGCCACATGATGAGGCCGACAACCACCACGAGGGTGATTGCAGCCAGGGCCGCGATAAGCCAAGTCGGACGTTTGGGCATGGTCGTTTTTCCGAGGGGGGCGGGGCGGTGGCAGGCTAGCGAACGGTGAAGATGCGGCGCAAGTCTATCCGGCGAGCGCTAATGCCGCGTTGCCAGGCCTTTGAGGCCAAGGTCACGGACCAGCGCATCAAGCTCGGGGCCGATTTCGCCGCGGATCACGAGGTCGGCGTATTCGTCAAGCTCCGTTGGATCCCTGTTGATAATTACGAGGTCAGCGCCGTTCTCGCTCGCAAGCAGGGGAAAGCCGTTGGCCGGATAGACCGTCAGCGAGGAGCCGATGGAGAGGAAAAGGTCGCAAGCGAGGGTTGCTTCCCGCGCCCGCTCCATCTCTGCGGCCGGCATGGATTGGCCGAACGAGATCGTCGCGGGTTTGACGAGGCCGCGGCAACCCTCGCATCCGGCAGCTGTGCCCATTTGCCGGTATTGTGCCCGGATCACATCGAGCTCAACGCGCGCCCCGCAGCCAAGGCACTTGGCATAGCTCGCATTGCCATGAAGCTCGATGATTTGCTCGGTGGGAACGCCCGATGCGAGATGAAGGTTGTCGATATTCTGTGTAATGACCATCTTGGCCTTGCCCGAGCCGATGAGCGCAGCAACGGCGTAATGGCCTTGATTGGGTTTCGCGGCGGTCAAAGGATCATCGCCTTCGAACCGGCGGCGCCAGGTCTCCCTGCGCGCCTCTTCCGACTTCAGGAAATCGTCGAACAGGATCGGCTTCATGCGGGTCCAAACGCCACCGGGACTTCGAAAGTCCGGGATACCGCTTTCGGTCGACATCCCTGCGCCGGTGAAGATGACGACATTGGTCGCAGCAGCCACCATCTCGACGAGATTCATGACGCGCTCCCGATCAACCGCTGCCGCAACCAGCGCGATCCGAAGTCGATGAGCGCGACAGTGATCAGGAACAGGAGAATGATCATGCCGACTTCGCTCCAATAGAGGAGACGCATGGATTGATCGAGAATACGGCCGATGCCGCCCGCCCCGACAATGCCCAAAATGGCAGCCGCGCGTACATCCGATTCAAAGAAGTAAAGCGTCTGGCCGAGCATGACAGGCAGGATTTGCGGCAGAAGGCCAAATCTCATCACCGCAAACCCGCCCGCACCGGCCGAACGGACGCCTTCGATCGGCTTGGCATCGACAGTTTCGATTGCTTCCGCATTGAGCTTTGCAAGCGCTGCGAAATCCGAGGCAATGAAAGCAAGCACACCGGTCATCGGCCCGAGCCCGACCGCGCGAGTAAAAATCAACGCCCAAATCAGAGGCGGAATGCCGCGGAAGAAATCGAATACGCGCCTGATGAGAAAATGTAGCACCGGATTGCCGACGACCGTGCGCGCGCCGAGAAAGCCGAGCGGAATGGCAATGAGCCCGGCGAAGACGCTGCCCAGAAATGCCATCGCAACCGTTTCGACGATCCCAATCGGAATGTCGTGCGCGGATTGACTGTCGTGAAAGCTCGGCGGCCACATCTTGGCAAGCGTGCCGCCAAGCTTGGCCCATCCTGCGATGAAAGTTTCCGAGATGAAGCCCAACTTGTTGACAAGATAGAGGATATAGGCGGCTGCAAGCGCCAGGAGCACCACGCGCAACACCCGAACGCTGAGCGGTGCCCCGAAGGCGCGAGGGAATCGCGTGCACAACTCTTTCAACTCTTCGGTGGAGACAGCGCGCATCAGATCAGCCTTCCGCGCTGAAACAGCGTGCGAATGCGCTCGGAAGAGAGATCAATGACGAAGATGACCGCAACGATCATCAAGATGATGGCGAACGAGTCCTGCGGCGCATTCAAGTCGATCCATTTGCGCAGATCCTGGCCAATTCCGCCTGCGCCGACGACGCCAATCACCGTCGAGGCCGCGACATTCACCTCAAAGCGCAAGAGCGTGTACGAGAGAAGATTGGGCAGAACCTGCGGCACAACACCGAAGCGCATCAGTTTGATCCAGCTCGCTCCTGCTGCCGTAACGCCTTCGATCGGCCGGACGTCGATGTTCTCGTGAACCTCGGAAAAGAGCTTGCCGAGCGATCCCGTCGTATGCATCGCGATAGCGAGAACACCGGCAATCGGCCCGATGCCGAAGGCGAAGACAAATATGAGCGCAGTCACGAGTTCCGGCACCGTCCGGCAAAGCTCCAGAAGCCGGCGCACAACCCATGTCAGCACGCGCGGGACGCGCAAATTACGTGCGGCCGGAAAGCTCCAAACAAAAGCGCCGATAAAGCCCATGACAGTTGCAAGCATGGCCATCTCGACCGACTGCCAAATCTCGGCGGCCCAGCGCGGAAACCCATAATACCAATAGGCAATCGAGCCCTTTGTGTGCACGTCGTCAAGAAGATGCGTGCGGTTAAGCTCCGGCAACATCAGCCGCACATAGTCGCCAAGTTTGCCTGTCCCATCGAGCAGACGACCGACAGTCACATTGCTGATGAGCAGCGCGCCGATGAAGCAAGCTAAGAACAACAGCCAGCCGAACACGGCTTGCAGAGCGATGCGGCGCTGATGCGCGCTGAACCTTTGTTCAAAGCGGGCGATCGCGCTGTCGCTCAAGCGTTTTACTCCTGCCGGCGCGCGGCGCGCTCTTGGGCGCGCATATCGATCACGCTTTGGTAGAAGGAGTGCGGCACGGCAATGTAGCCCCCGCCCTCGCCTTCAGTGACAGCGGTAAACGTCTTGGGATCCTCGAACGACATGGCGCAGAGCACACCGCGCACCAAGTCTTTGAGCTCTTGCGGCATGTCCTTGCGGATGACTGTCGGCCCGTTAGGAATTGGTCCAAACAATTGGATGACGCGCAGATTCTTCATATCGAGCGATTTGTCCGCGACCATCATATGCAATTGACCGCGAGTATAGCCTTCATTCACGTCGCCAATGCCGGAAACCCAAGTCACGCCCGCGTCGGTTTGGCCATTGACGACGGCGACGACAGCCTGTGCATGGCCGCCCGCGAAAATTCCTTTCGAGAAGTACGTGTCCGGATCAATACCGTTCTTCCTCATGAAGAAACGCGGTACGAGATAGCCCGAGGTCGAGTTCGCATCGGGATAGGCAATCGTCTTGCCTTTGAGGTCAGCGAGCGTGTGGTACTTGCTTTTGGAGTTCACAAACAGCGCGGCGTAGTAACCGGTCGAGCCATCGCTTTCCACATTTGTAACAACCGGCTCTACATTGCCGTTGGAAGCCTCCCACATCGCGGCATAGGCGCTTGCCCCTGTTATCGCCATCTCGATTTGCTTTGCCGCAATCGCTTGCACGACGCCGGCGTAGTCGGACGCTTGAACAAAGGTCACCGGTATCCCGAGCCGGTCTGAAAGATGCTTGGTGTAGGCGTTGAGCTGCGTCTGCGCGCCGGTATCGCGCTCGGTCGATGTGATGCCAATGCGCAGAACCTTGACTTGCGAGCGCCAATCCTCATGCACGGGCGCGGTACTACCGGACTTGTTCGACGGATTGCCGCAGGCCGAGAGCAGCACAAAACACACGAGTAAAATCAGGCGCGTCGCGCCCCGTACTACCCCACTCTCTCGCATACCGCCTCTCCCAATTTTCGTGAAAACAGCTTAGGCGACCGCCGATGGCTCGAGCTTGCTCAGCTCGTCGCCGTAAATCGCAGCCAGCGCCGCGCGATCCAATTTGGCAGGCGGCCCATCATACACGACGGCGCCCGCATTTAGCCCGACGATCCGATGACAGTATTCGCGCGCAGTCACCAGCGTGTGCAGATTGCACATCACGGTAATGCCGTCGGATTTGTTGATCTCTTTAAGCGCATCCATCACGGCGCGCGCGTTGTTAGGATCAAGCGAGGCGATCGGCTCGTCGGCCAAAATCAAACGCGGATCCTGCAAGAGCGCGCGCGCAATAGCGACGCGCTGTTGCTGCCCGCCGGAAAGACTATCCGCGCGTTGAAGGGCGGCATCCGCCATCCCCAAGCGATCAAGCGCGAGGATCGCCCGCGCGCGCTCTTCTTTGCCGAACTGCTTGAACAAAGTCGCGATCCCTGAATTGCGCTCTAGTGTTCCGATCAGCACGTTGGTCAACACATCGAGACGTGGCACGAGATTGAACTGCTGGAAGATCATCGCAGCCGATGCGCGCCAATGGCGAAGCGCGTTGCCGCGCAAGCCTGTGACGTCAAGATCACCATAGCGGATACGTCCGCTCGTCGGCTCGATCAGCCGGTTGGTCAACCGCAAGAGGGTCGACTTCCCCGCCCCTGAGGGGCCGATGATGCCCACGAACTCGCCGGGCTCGACCGTCAGGGTGAGCGGCTTCAGCGCAATCGTCTGCCCGAACCTCTTGGAGAGGGCTTCGTAGCTAAGGGGGGCCGGCGGCAAGCTTGCCGAGTGGGAGGTCATGCGGCGCTAAACTTTTGCTCGGCGTTCCGGTGGTTGCAGCAAGCTGCGGTAACGAACATCACAGGCTTATGACAACACGAATCCTTTTCGCCCCGCCGCAGCATAGGCGGAACGATTGATGTGGTATCATGCCCCCTGGGGCTCAAAAAGCCGCATGCCATGGTTGGGTTCGGTGGGGAGGGCAATGCGCGAGAACTTCACGGTCATCTTTTGTGTGTTTGCCGTGTTCGCCCTGATCGTTGGGAAGAGCGCAGTGCCGCCCAACCTGGTGACCGCCTACTCGGCATATCAATCCGCTTTGGATCGGGGCGATATGCGCCGCGCCGCGCGCTACGGCGAATTGACGCTCGCGGCGGCTCAAAAGAGCTCGCTTCTGGATGCCGCAGGCCGGGCGCGGCTGGCCACGATGGTTGCGGCGGTCGAAGCGAAATCCGGCAACCCCGAGCGCGCCCGGGCCCTTTATGAGCAGGCCCTGCCCGGCCTTAGCGATGGCTCGCATGCAGGCGAAATCGCCGCTGCTCAGGCGGCGCTCAAAGCCCTTGAGCGGGTCACCGCCGACCGGACCTTGAGGGGCCCGGTGACCGTCGCCCGCGGTGCCGGGGGCTAAGGGCCCTTGGCCAATGCCCTTTTCCTCCATTAGCTTGCCCGCACCGATTTGAAGGCGGGCGGCGAGAGCCGCGACAACGCGCCGATAGGGGGAGGCATGACCAAGCGGCCGCTTTATGCGGATGGCGGAGCGAGTGCGGCCGCGGCGGCTTTCGAGCCGACCCCTCAGCAGCTCCGGACCGTGATCATAGCCTCCTCAGCCGGAACCGCGTTCGAGTGGTATGACTTTTTCATCTTCGGCACGCTCTCCTCGATCATCGCCAAGAACTTCTTTGCCGGCGTCTCCGACGTGACGGGTCTCATCCTGGCCTTCCTTGTGTTTGGGGCCGGCTTCATCGCGCGGCCTTTCGGCGCGCTCGTGTTCGGCCATTTCGGCGACCGGATCGGACGCAAAGGCGCTTTCATCGTCACGATCAGCGTGATGGGGCTTTGCACATTCCTGGTGGGCCTCTTGCCGAGCTTCGCGCAGATAGGTGTCGCGGCGCCGATCGCTCTTGTTAGCCTTCGCTTGCTGCAGGGCTTTGCGGTCGGCGGCGAGTATGGCGGCGCCGCGATCTACGTCGCCGAGCATGCGCCGCACGGCAAGCGCGGGTTTCTCACCAGCTGGATCCAAACCTCAGCTGCCGTCGGCTATGGCGGCGCGGTCGCCGTGATCCTCCTCATACGGACGATTATGGGCGAGGACACTTTTGCCGCCTGGGGTTGGCGCATTCCATTTCTTTCATCAGCAGTCTTATTCCTTGCCTCGCTCTATATCCGCATACGGATCGCCGAGAGCCCCGTGTTCGAGCGCATCAAGGCGGAAGGCGAAATCGCTGACACGCCACTCCTTGAGTCCTTCTTCAAGTGGAAGAATTTGAAGATCGCGATCATCGCGCTGTGCTCGATCATGATCGCGCAGGGCACGCTTTGGTATACCGCGCACTTCTATGCACAAGTGTTTATCGAGCGCACGTTGAAGGTGCCTGCAGTCACGGTGAATTCCATCCTCATCGCCGCCATTGCGATCACTGCGCCGCTTTACGTGTTTTGGGGCTGGCTGTCGGACAAGGTCGGCCGGAAGCCCGTCATGCTGCTCGGCATTTTGATGGGCACCACCCTCTACTTCCCGGGCTTTCATATTTTCACCGAGGCTGGCAACCCCGCGCTCGCGCTAGCCGCAAAATCCAACCCGGTCGTGGTCGTTGCCGATCCATCGTCGTGCTCGGTGCAGTTCGATCCCGTCGGCAAGGCGGAATATCTCTCCTCCTGCGACATCGCCAAGGGCACGCTCGCGAGCGCCGGCGTGTCTTATGCGAATGAGCGCGGCGCCACGGGCGCCCCCGCCTATATCCGCGTTGGCGCAAGCAACGTCGCGGTCGAGAACGCGACGGGCGTAACGCCAAGTGAGCGCGCCAAAGCGCGCGCCCAAACGCAGGCGAAGATCACGGCGGCGCTGACCGCAGCAGGCTATCCCGCCAGAGCTGACCCTGAGCACGTCGACTTCAAGAAACTGCTCGCAGTGTTTCTTGTCTTCATGGTCGGATCGACCGCGCTTTACGGACCGATGGCGGCAGCGCTCGTTGAGCTCTTCCCGACGCGCATTCGCTATAGCGGCCTCTCGCTTCCCTACCACATCGGCACGGGCTGGTTTGGCGGCTTCATGCCCGCGGCCGCGCTCGCGATCCAGGTCTCGACCGGAAATATCTATTCGGGGCTCTGGTATCCGGTGGCCACGGGCGCGTTCTGCCTGATCTTCGCGCTGCTGTTCTTCCCCGAAACCAAGAAC
>JBAQHC010000499.1:0-1632 GCA_049288095.1 Alphaproteobacteria bacterium
ACCCAAGACG
This sequence comes from Alphaproteobacteria bacterium, assembly GCA_049288095.1. Lineage (GTDB taxonomy): Bacteria > Pseudomonadota > Alphaproteobacteria > CAWBKL01 > CAWBKL01 > CAWBKL01. The sequence continues at coordinate 11 of JBAQHC010000499.1, forward strand.
GCGTAGCTGGTCATCGTCAACCGGTGTAGGGCCAAAGGAGACCTGTATAGGCGGGAGCTGAGGAAGATCCTCGGGGCCAAGGTCGTGCCAAAACTGAGTAATGCCAGCAGACAGGAGCGCCCTTGCCAAGCGCCGTTCACCCGCGAGCTGGATCTCTCGCTTGAGCGCAACCCATATGGAGTACACTTGCCAAACGTCGCCCGCACGGTCGAGGGTCTTTTTAACCAGGCGCCTGAGCATCGCGCCTGAGCACTGGAATTCCTGGGCAACCGGCTCACCCTTTCGCTTATAGCAAGCGATACGGAGGTCGCTCTTATGGCTACCGATAGCGAAGCCTTTGCCACCCCTATCACGACCAAGACGCTTGCTCGCGGGGCGCGTCGAGTACACATTCACATTGTGACTGGTCAAGGTGCGCTGAATGTGCTGCCCGACCGCGATCACGGTCTCTTCAGTCACATCCCAAACCACGGATCGCACATCAAACCGCTTCAGATACCCAAGCCATTCCTTTGGGAGCGAACCCACGATACCGGTCCATTCGCCCCAGATATCCACCGACCAAAGCGACATACCGCTTTCGGGGAAGTAGTGAAGTCGGTTGACTTTGTGCGACTTGAGCCATTCGCCCGCATACTTGCGCTCGTGACTGGCTATGTTTAGAGCCTGGTAGTAGTGCGACCAAAGCTCATCTGGGCATTGAACCAGAAACTTGGCGTAGTCAGGTCGGTAGTGAACGGTTGACATAGTGGTGGCCTCCCTTTCAGTGTTTCAAGTCTACCATTAGACCCTAATGATATAGCAGAGGGCACATTTATGGCACCCCCCATTAGTCCTATCTTGGCATAGTACTATACGCACAGGCGTGCTATCGTGTGCTATACTAGCGGCATATTCAGTAAACCGAGTAGTGAACTCGGGGAAGGGAAGCGGTGTGCTATGGGTAGCGTTCGCAATGGTGCCCGGATGTTTCTCAACCTACTTGCAAAGTGCTGCAAGCTCAGTAGGTTGAGCGGCTTTCGTACCGGTGTCGCTCAAATCCTGGGGGCGGACAACGCGGGCAGCTTGTTCGCTGTTTGGGACCCTCTGTGTGCAGTAGTGGATTTGCTGGTCGGTACCGACAACTGGTTCAACCAGATCGACTACCAGTCGGAGACCAGCGGGTCTGAGGACATCCCGCCCGCCTAACTGCTAGGCGGTGTTTCACGTGTTACACTCTGAAAGGAGTATGGCTATGCCAGACTTTGCACCGAATGTCACACCAAGATATGTCTTGGAGTATCGGTCAGCACAGCGCATCCATAATGTTATGATGCGCGGGCAGCGCGGGATTAGTGCTGCCCTGATGGAAAGCTACGGGCAGGGTCTGTTTCAGACCTTGTTCACTGCGCTCGCCACGCTTATGCCTCTCGACCTGGCATTCATATCGGCCAAGGTTGCATTGACCGATAGCGACCTCTTCTTCCCTGCTGCCCTACCCACGGCTGTTGCGGGCACAATCGCTCTGACCGCCCTGTCGAAGCAGGATGCGATCACGCATACCACTTTCGCGGGTCGGGGTTCGCTCGGCAGCAAAGTGAATATGCACATCTACGGTGTGCAGTGGTCGCCAGATACGATAC
>JBAQHC010000500.1:0-3021 GCA_049288095.1 Alphaproteobacteria bacterium
CTTGCGCACCACAATGTTCCGTTGCGATCGAGAAGAATTGGGCCCTGCAAGGCTTCCCTCAAACTGAGCCCAAGTGTGGGAGGAGCAATGGCCTCGCCTGCCTTTGCATCCGGCAATGCGTAGAAACGATGCGCGGCCGAGTCTGCCGTCCAAAGCCTGCCGTCCGGAGTTGTCGTGAAGGCCCCAGGGCCGCCGGCGTAGACACGTGCTTGGACAAAACGCGACTCGCCAGGTTTGAGAGAGAACACACCGTTCAGGTTCTTCGACCAGACAACACCGTCGCGCGCCACCGCAAAGGCCCATACACCCCCGCTCGCTTCGCCAAGAGACGATCCCCAGTCGCTGTCGACGGCCTTCCACTGCTTTCCGTCGAACTTCAGGATGGAATCGGGCGTTGACGCCCAAACCGTGTTGTTCGGGCCCAGTTGAATGTTGTGGACGCTGGTGGACGACTGCGCGTTGATCGCGAAATTCGTCACGGTGCCTCCTTGCAGAAGGGAGATGACACCGACCGGCCTTTCATAGCCGATCCAGAGACCGCCTGAGGGTGTTGCGGCAAGTGCATGGATGCTGGGGCTTGGCAACAGGTCAGCGGCGACTCTTTCCACTCTCACGCCATCAAATCGGTAGAGGCCATTGACCGAGCCCAACCAAAGATATCCATCACGCGTCTGAGTAATCGCCCAAATGTCGGCGGGCATCCCATCCGCCATAGTCCAAGACTTGTGGTGAAACTGCGCAATGCTGCGCGTGGGATCGAGAGCCCAGGCGTGGACCGAGATCAAAAGGCCCGCAAGGCAACCGATGATCCGGTTCAAGTCTCGCAAGTCTGACACCGCTGTGACATGAGAAACCCACCCGCCGGAGCAGAGCCCTCGGGGCTAAGACTGTCGCACGCCCGGTTATGAACCCACTCCCCAACCGGGTAGTCGCAGTATAAGGCGTTCGAGTTAGCAGGCGAACCACCCGTTCGTTACGGTGGGTTGGTGACACATTCGTTCCCAGGGCACCCGGCGGGAGCCGCCGGCGTGGCATTGCTGTTACTTCGCATCGCCGCGGCGCTGACGTTGTCCGCAGCTTGCTTCTATGTCGGTGCGATTACGCTCCATCCATGGTTCGCGACGGGCCTCGTCGTCCCAGCTATCCTCCTCTTTTTCGGTTTCGGCACACGCATCGCCGCGCTCGCGTGCGCGATCGCCGCGGTCTTCGCCGGCATACAAGTGAGCGGCTGGCATGGCGCGATCATCTGTCTTGAAGCACTGAATTTCTTCGCGATTGCATTGCTTGGTGCAGGCGCCTACTCAATCGACGCTCGCTTGTTCGGCCGCCGCGTCATCAAGCTCGATAACTAAAGCCAACACCCCTGAACGAGTAAATCGCCGCCTACTCCGGTTGGGATTTCAATCAATCAAAGGCCGGTAGAGGTTCACTCCGCACGCGGGCGACCACGGTGTCTCAAAGTTGAGACGCAACCCAGCAAGGAGAGCCGAATGTCTGCAAGCCTATCAATGCTCACCGCAATTGCCGTTGTTGTCTACGGCGCGTTCGTCAACGACATGGGGCGAACGGCAATTGTTCGCGTACAGATGAAAAATGTAGGCGTGCAGAAACGCGCTTTGAAGCAATCGCAATCAGTTTCCGATTGGCGGGCGTACTGACCCCACCGGCGCCCCCCAAGCACGCCGCCGCGGTTCCCCCCACGCGGCGGCGTGCCCCGCCCAGCGCAAATCCATTTCGACACAAACAGTGAGCCAAACGAATGAACCCCGCACACCTCAACATCCCCAAACTCACAACCCTAGCAATCGGAGCCAGCCTCATGACCCAACTTGCCATTGCCGCGGATATCCCCAGTGCCGCTACCGACCCGCGGATCGATCCCCAGATTCGGTCTTTTCTTGCCGTCCTCAATAAGGATAGCAGCCCGTTCTGGGAGCTGCCGCAGCCGAAGCCGCAAGAGATTCTCACTCAGCTTCAAGAGCAAACGCACGTCGATATGTCTGGCGTTACGACAACTAAGAAGGTCATTACGCAGGATGGCCGTTCTGTGACTCTCTATATCATGAAGCCCGAGCGTGTGAGCGGAACGCCCGGCGTATTGCTGTTTATTCATGGCGGCGTTTGGATTGTCGGCAATTTCCAGAATCACCAACGCTTGCTGCGCGATCTCGTTGTCGGCTCGGGACTAATCGGCGTGTTCGTTGAATATACGCCGCTGCCGGCGGCAAAATTTCCGGTTCAGCTCGATGAATGCTATGCCGCGTTGGAGTGGGTTTCCAAACACGCCGGCGAATTCGGCGCAGACGGCAGCCGTATTGCCATCGCAGGCAATTCGGTCGGCGGCAACATGGCAGCGGCCTTGACGCTGATGAGCAAAGATCGCAACGGGCCGAAGATCAACTATCAAGTGCTGTTCATTCCGGCGACCGATGCGAGCGTCGACACCGAGTCCTATCACGAGTATGGTACGGGACGGTTCCTCGCGCGAGACTTCATGAAATATGGTTGGGACCTTTACGCGCCAAGCGCAAAGATCCGGGACAACCCCTTAGTGTCGCCACTGCGTGCCAGCGCCGCCGAGCTGAAAGGGTTGCCGCCAGCGCTCGTCATCACGGCTGAGAACGACCCTTTGCGTGATGAAGGCGAGGCTTATGCACGCAAGCTGAAGAATGCCGGCGTGAGTGTCGAAGCCACGCGCTACAACGGAATGATCCACGACTTCGTGCTGTTGAACGCGATCCGCAATGTGCCTGGAGTCGAGGCCGCGATCGAACAGGCAAATGACGGGCTTCGTCAGCATCTTGCGCCGACCAATTGATCGGTTGACGCGGCGGGCATGTCCCGCCGCGTGCTCCATTGCGTTGCACACGACTATTTCTTTGGGCGCTCTCATGGCTCGGTCATCGTCTGGCATTGCGCTGATCGCGGTTGCCGCAACTGCAACACTCGCCGTCGTTTCTGGATTCAGCGCCCCTCCTACCGATTTAGAACAAGCGGCTTACGCGGCCGAGCGCACGGGAT
>JBAQHC010000501.1:0-2911 GCA_049288095.1 Alphaproteobacteria bacterium
TGACTCATTTTTATCCCCTCTCCCCTTGAGGGAGAGGGTTAGGGAGAGGGGTTGAATCAAAGACTCTTGTCCCACCCTCTCCCGGATCGCTAAAGGCGCTAAAGCACCAAGCGATCCGGCCTCTCCCCTCAAGGGAGAGGCGATCATAAAGCCCGTGTTCGACTGGAAGGTTCACTGCGCGTGGGCTTTCGCGCGTTTGGGTGCTTGCTGCGCGGCTGCGCCGGTGTTGACGCCGTGCTTGTCGAGAAATTTCTTGACCGAGCGCGCGGCCTGGCGAATGCGCTGCTCGTTCTCGACGATAGCAAGGCGCACATAGCCCTCGCCTTGATCGCCGAACCCGACGCCGGGAGAAACTGCGACTTGAGCCTCAGTGATGAGGGCCTTCGAGAATTCGAGCGCGCCCATGCTGGCCAGTGCTGGCGGGATCGGCGCCCAAGCGAACATCGTCGCTTTCGGCGCGGGGATTTGCCAACCGGCGCGCGCGAAGCTTTCGACCAGCGCATCGCGCCGGCCCTTGTAGATCGCGCGCATCTCGGCAACGCAATCTTGCGGGCCGTTGAGTGCCGCGGTTGCCGCAACTTGGATCGGCGTGAACGCGCCGTAATCGAGATAAGACTTGATGCGCCCGAGCGCGGAGATCATGCGCTCGCTGCCGACGGCAAAGCCCATGCGCCAGCCCGCCATCGAATAGGTCTTGGAGAACGAGTTCACCTCGACGGTGATGTCTTTCGCGCCTTCGATTTGCAGCATCGAGGGCGGCGGATCGCCTTCGAAGTAAAGCTCCGAGTAAGCGAGATCGGAGAGGATCATCAGCTCGTGTTTCTTGGCGAGTGCGACGAACTCTTTGTAGTGATCAAGCGTTGCAATCTCGGCAGTCGGGTTCGCCGGATAGTTCACTACAACCGCGATCGGCTTCGGGCCCGGCGATTCAAGCGCCTTCACGAGATTGGCGAGATAGGTGTCGGCGTTCGGCGCATGCACGTGGCGAATCACGGCGCCAGCCAGGATGAAACCATAAGCATGGATCGGATAGCTCGGCGCAGGCACGAGCACTGCATCGCCGGGCGCGGAGATCGCTTGCGCCAAATTCGCAAAGCCCTCTTTAGAACCGAGCGTTGCGATGACTTCGGTGTTGGGGTCGAGCTTCACCCCAAAGCGGCGCGCATAATAAGCGGCCATGGCGCGGCGCAAACCGGGAATGCCGCGCGAAGAGGAATAGCCATGCACGCGTGGCTTCTGCACCGTCTCGATCAGCTTGTCGACAATGTGCTTGGGCGTCGGTAGGTCCGGATTGCCCATGCCGAGATCAATAATGTCCTCGCCGCGAGCTCGTGCCGCCGCCTTGAGCTTATTGACGGACTCAAAGACATAAGGCGGCAACAGGCCGATGCGGTAAAACTCGCTCACGACACTTCCTCTGATTGGCGGCGCATTCGGCCGCTCATGGTTATGACAATACTCTATTTAACGCGTGTGCGTTCACGCAATATGACTGCGCCCGTGTTGCGAAATTTGGCTCGCGCCACGGCAAATTCTTGGCAAATGTTAACGAACTTACCTCGCCCTTCAGGGAGAGGTCGGATCAAGGCGAGCAAAGCGAGAATTGATCCGGGTGAGGGTGAGCAACAGACGCAGCACCCTCACCCTTCCCTCTCCCTGAAGGGAGAGGGATCAAGGGTTCACCGGCTCGAAGATCACGATCGCGCCATCCGGCCCCGCCTGGTTCCAGTCCTCGGCGGCAATCGCCGGAACGTCCTCGTCGCCTTGTGCTGCGATCTTGATGCGGTCGGGCCGGACGCCGGCGGCCACGAGAGTGTTGACGATGGCCGTCGCGCGCGAAAGCCCGAGCGACAGAGAGGCCAAGGGACGATGCGCCACGACGGTGCCGGTGCGGGCGCCGCCACGCGCCTTGACCTGAACACTTGTGCCGCCCTGAAGGGTGAAATCGATTACGGCACTGCGCAGGCGTTTGACATCCTCATCAGCGAGTGCCGCTGCCCCGGCGGCAAAGCTAAGGACGAGCGCGCCCCGCGGGTCGGTTGCCGGCGCCGTCGCCCCTGTAATGCCCGCGCCTCCGGAGGTATCGACCGTCGGGGGGGCGCTTTTGGCCGTGGTCTTGGCCGGCGCGGGCGGAGATTTGCTCATCCCGGCGGGTGGATGCCAATTGCCGTGCAAAGTGCCCCTTAAGGGCGGCACGGCAGGGCTATCTGCGCAAACTACGGAGACCTCTAACGCTGACGACTGCTGCGCGGGCTTTGGCGGCAGGGGCGGGACTGCGGGCTCACGCCCCGGCGTGGTGCTGGATGTGGGGTTCTCCCTCTCCTTTTCGAGCTCGTTGATAATTCGTTGACGCTCGGCCTGAGAGGTCGTGTTGGCTGGCGGCTGAGGCACATCCCGCAGCGCCGGATAGATGTGCGAGGTGCTGCAGCCACATAGCCCCAGGCCCGCGGCAATAGCGCAGGCCAGCGCCACTGGCCAAAAGTGCCTCGCGATCAATATTCTAGGCATTGAGGTCGCCGTCTCCACCCTGTCATCCTCACGACGACCGAATCGACCGAAACGATCTTAGAGGCAAGGCCGGCAGCCACGCCACGCCGCCGGCAACTACCCTGACATCCGGTCGTTATGATTTTGGTGGCCGCTCTTATGCTTTAGTGGAGTCTCTCCAGGAGGACCACATCATGGTCGATCAAAGCCGCGACGAACCCAAGGGCAAGCGACCCACTCCACAGAAAGCTTCGGGAGCGGCGACGCCAGGGGGCAACGGCGCGGCCAAGGACAGCAACGGCATTTATGTCTCGCCGTCGGGTGCGAAAGCCGGCGATGCCAAGGCCGAGGCGAAACCGGCTGCTCAAGGCACAAAGCCGGCAGGCGATGCGGGACCAAAGCCTGCTTCCGATTATCCGTTGCC
>JBAQHC010000502.1:0-7786 GCA_049288095.1 Alphaproteobacteria bacterium
GCCTCTTCGATCTTCAACCCAAGGAGAGGCGCGAGGATTTCTTCAACATGCAGCGCGACACGCCCGGGCTGGTTCCACCTCGGTTCGCGCAGCAGAATTCGCCAACTCCGCGCGTACTCGGACCGCATCCGCTACTGACGCTGCTTGAGCCCGTCAAGCTCACGGGCGAGGAGAAAAAGATCAAGAACCGCACCTATGTACTGGCGACGCAGCAAAGCCCGGCGCCGTTCCAGCGCTTCTACGACAAAGTCAAAGCGATGAACGATCCCTCGTGGAAGCTTCTGACCATGCCGACAGGGCACGGCATTCAAATGGAAGATCCGGAAGGAACCGCCGCGCTTTTGCTTGCTGAGCTTGAACTGTAAGACCTACACTGTCGTCATCCCGTGCGCAATGCAGCGCGCAGCGATGCGTTGCAGACACGGGATCTACCATTTTTGATCAACGGGATCCCGGATCTGCGAAGCAGCACTTCGTGCTGCGTCGCGTCCGGGATGACGGGACCTAATCGTAGAACACAACCGACCTGATCTCGATGCTTTCGCGCGGAGGCGCATCGGCGGGGCAAGTCGGATCGACGAAGGCAGTGTGAGGAACAGCCTCTTGCCGCGCGGGATCGGAATCGAAGCCGCGGAAAATGAGGATTTCATCGCGCGTCATGCCGGAGAAATAAGACCAGCGGTGGTTTGGGTTATAGCGGTAAGTGGCGTTCTCGAAATTGAGCCCGCCTCCGGCCCCGCTTGAAGTGAAGTCGGTGTGGACGACATCGGCCGGCGCAACAGTGCGCGCATCGCAGAGCGCAAGCGGCACGTCCTGCGGCGGCTCGGACACAATTCGCCAGACATTGAAGATCGAGTAGCGCTTTTTCAGGCGCTCTCTTGCTTCCTCCTCGCTCGCGACCGATCGGCGCAACCAGAACTCGCCAGCATTCTTGCTGTAATCGGCGTGCACGAAATTACCGGTGATGAAGGTGTTCTTCGGCCGTTCGCCAACGCGGTCGCTGATTCTGATGAAGCCGGCGCCTGCCGTCACCACTTTGGAACATCCTGTGACGCGCTTAAGCATTGCGTCGATTTCCGGCACATAGAATCGAGCTACTTCTTCGGGGTCGCGATAGTTGCGCACGCGGCCTGGCCAAGTAACGAGCTGGAAGCCTTGGCCGTCGAGCGTGAATTCATCCCGCCTGTCGCGCGCATCTTCGACTTTCACGCGCTTCGGTGCCAGCGGCAGATCGAGGAAGGCTGGCTTGACTCTCGGATCTTCAGCGCCCGATGGAGCGTAATAGCTGAGATCGGCTTCGATCATCCGTGCCATCGCTCTCACCGCTCAATCGAAATAGACGACAGATCTTATGTCGATGCTCTCGCGCGGAGGCGCGTCCGGCGGGCAAGTCGGATCCTCGAACGCGCTGTGAGGCACGGCGCTTGTCCATTTGTGCTCGGAGTCGAGCCCGCGGAAGATCAACACATCATCGCGCGTCATGTTCGAGAAATAGCACCAGCGATGCCTGGGACTGTACCAATAGGCCGAGTTCTCGAACGTGAATTGCCCGGCGCCCGGGCGGCCGATGGTGAGATCGCAATGGATGACGTCAGCTTGCGTTACCGTACGCGCATCGCACACGGCGAGCGGCACGTCCTGTGGCGGCGCCGAGTAAGCGCGCCAGATGTTATAGATCGCGTAGGGTTTCTTGAGCCGCTCAGCCGCTTCTGCTTCGGGCAGCGCGCGGTTAACCCATAGAGGCCCGGCATTCATGCTGTAATCGGCATGAACGAAGTTGCCGGTTCCAACACCGACTTGTTTTGACTCGGGCGAACGCTTGCTCAAGCGCACGAGTCCGGCGCCGTCGGTCGTCACCTTCGAAGCGCCGGTGATCTCTTTCAGCATGTACTCGATCTCAGGCACGTAAACGCGCTTCACTTCCTCGGGATCGCGGAAATTCTTCACGGCGCTTGGCCAGTGCAAGAGTACAAATCCCTCGCGCTCGAGCGACAGCTCGCCTTCACGGCCACGCAAGTCTTCAACGGTCACGCGCTCCGGTATGATTGGGAAGCGGCCGAAAGCCGGCTTTACGCCCGGCTCCAGAGACTCGGGCTTTGGATAGGGCATCATAGCTTCGATGGTGCGCGGCATCTTCTCCTCCCTAGTCGAAGAAAGCGAAAGCGCGGGTCTCGATCGATGCGCGCGGAGCCACGTTCGGCCCAACTCTCAGATCGTCGAACGCAACATGCGGAACAGGTGTCGGCCAGGTGGGATCCGAGTTGTAGTTGCGGAAAATCAGGGCCTCATCGCGCGTCATGTCGGAAAAGAAGCACCAGCGATGCTTCGGGTTGTATTTGATGACGTAGCCTTCGAACGACCATTCCGGCCTCCCGGGCGCATCGAACACCGCATCCGCTGCGACGAAGTCTTGGGGTGCGGTCGAGCGCAAATCGCAGAGCGCGAGCGGAATGTCCTGCGGCGGCTCCGAAATCACACGCCAAATGTTGAAGCCTTGGCAACGTGCGCCGCGCTTAGGCGTGTAGCCTGAGGCTTTGAGCTGCGCCTCAATGAGTGCCGGCGCCGAGTTCGGCGTGAAATCGACATGTGCAAAGCGGGCGGGCCGCGTGTTGACGCGGGTGCCATATTCCGGGCTTTTCTCGCCGAAGCGCAAAATGCCACCAGGCGAAATGAGGATCTTCGAAGCGCCCGTCACCTCAAGAAGCAGCTTCTCGATCTCGCCGGAATAAATGTGCCGCACTTCCTCATCGTCGCGGAAATTCCTGATTGCGCTTTTGTGCGATTGAAGCGTGATGCCCTCTTCGTCAAGCGAGGCATTGTCGCCGCGGAGGTCCTCGATGCGCATCGGGCGGCCATCGATCTTCAGATTGTCGCGGGAATAGTCGACGGCATAATAGCGCGCCCGCTCTGTCATCTCGCCGACGTAGTTGATGGTGCTCAAGACCATTGGGTGTGCGCCAATGCCTGCACGCTGTGCCGCCTGCGCCATCTCGTCCTCCCATGGCGGTCCTTGCCGCCTTGGGTTTAGCTTAGCGCTGTCTCTGGCAATTTGTCATCGCCCGCTTCATCCACCGGCGCGCGTTGGGGCTCAGAATCTTCCAGATCAGGCTCGGTTTCAGGGGTCACGCGGTCTCGTGCGAAAGCCTGGGTGCGGAACAGCTCGCTATAAAGGCCATTTCTAATCAAAAGCTCGGCGTGCTTGCCGCGCTCGACAATTCGCCCGTTTTGGATCACGAGGATTTGGTCGGCCTTGAGAATCGTCGAGAGGCGGTGAGCGATCACGATGGATGTGCGGCCGCGCAGCGCGACCTCAAAGGCCTCTTGAATTGCGGCCTCGGATTGCGAATCGAGATGCGAGGTTGCCTCGTCGAGGATGATGATGTCGGGCGCTTTGAGAAGCACGCGCGCGATCGCAAGGCGCTGCTTTTCGCCGCCCGAAAAGCGATAGCCACGCTGACCGGCAATGGTGTCGATGCCGTTGGGCAAGGATTGAATGAGCGGCATGACGTTGGCTTCACGCAGCGCTTCTTGAATCTCGCTATCGGTCGCATTCGGCTTGGCGTAGAGCAGATTGGCGCGGATGGTGTCGTGAAAGAGATGTGCATCCTGCGTGACGACGCCAATGCGCTCATGCAGCGATGACTGCTTTGCATCGCGCACATCGATGCCGTTGATCCGGATTGCGCCGCCTTTCACGTCATAAAGACGCGGAATGAGCTGCGTGATCGTCGTCTTGCCGGCGCCCGATGGCCCCACGAGCGCAACCATTTGCCCGGGCTCGGCGACGAAGCTGATATCGTGAAGCACGGTTGCCGGCGCAGCCTGATCGGGACGGGCCGCCAACTCCAGCGAAGCGATTGCAAGCTCCGATGCGCCGGGATAGCGGAACGAGACATGATCGAACGCGATACGTGCCGGCCCCGGCGGAATATCAACGGCGCTCGGCTTGTCTTCAATCGAGGGCGGAAGATCGAGAATCTCAAACACGCGCTCAAAGGAGATAAGTGCGGTCATGAAGTTGACCTGAATGTTCGAGAGCCCGGCTAAGGGGCCATAAAGGCGCTGGAGATAGGCGACAAAGGCAACGACGGTGCCAACATCGAGCTTATGCGAGATCGCAAGCAGGCCGCCCCAGCCATAGGCGCTCGTGGTGGCGAACAATGAGAGCAGCGCGAAGGAGGTGAACAACATGCGCCCATAGATTGCGCGGGCGACGGAAATTGTCGAAACGCGAGCCGCCTTGGTCTCGAAGTCGCGTGTTTCCTGCTCCGGACGGCCGAAGAGCTTCGCGAGCTGTGCGCCCGAGACGTTGAAGCGCTCGGTCATGAGATTGTTCATCTCGGCCTGGAGATTGAGGCTTTCGCGCACGATCGCTTGGAGCTTGCGGCCCCAATAGCGTGCCGGGAAGAAGAACAGAGGAATAAGGGCAAGCGCCGCCACCGTGATTTGCCACGACAGCACGAACATGGCGATGAGCACGAGCGAGACCGTGATCAAATTGCCGACGACGTTCGAAAGAATATCAGTGAAGGCGCTTTGCGCCCCCGCCACGTCGTTGTTGAGCCGGCTGATCAGGGCGCCGGCTTGCGTGCGCGTGAAAAAAGCCAGCGGCATTCGCTGGATGTGGGCGAACAGTCTCGTTCGCAAGCTCAAAACAACGCGCGCGCCGATCGAGGATGAAAGGAACGCCTGGAGAAGTCCAAGTCCCGCATCGGTTATGCCCAGAAGCGCCGCGAGCGCGGCCATCTCAATGACCAAGCGGTTGTTGCTCTTGAGGATCCCGTTATTGATAATGTCGCGGAAGATCAGCGGATTGACGATGCCGATGCTGGCGTCCACGACCACAACGGTCAAAAATATCGCCAGCAGCCAAGCGTAAGGCTGCGCGAAGCGGACCATGCGCTGCGTCGTGCCCTTCTTCACTTTCTGTTTCAGGATCGACTGATCCTGCCGAAAGGCGCCGAACGATCCTATGCGCGAGAGTGCCATGGCGCATGCTAACTCCGATCACGCCTGCTCGGCGAGCCGCACCTCACGAATTGCGCCGCTGGCGCGAGCGGGCCTACTGTGCATGGGGTTTGTTTTTCGAAAACATGTCTCAGGGCCCTGGGGGAGGGGTAAATGAGAAGGCGGCCGAGGGGCCCGGCCGCCGCTCAATAAAGACTGGATCCCCGATCAAGTCGGGGATGACTTCCGCTAAGCGGAAGTCACTTTGCCATGTTGATGATCTTGGACTGCGTGTATTCCTCAAGACCCTCGCGGCCCATTTCTTTACCGAAGCCCGAGCTCTTGGCGCCGCCGAACGGAATATCCGCCGGCAGGTCGAGATGCTTGTTGACCCAAACCGTGCCGCTCTCGATTTGCTTGGCGACTTCAAAAGCGCGGTTCATGTCCTTCGACCAAACCGTGCCACCGAGGCCGTAGTCGCTGGCGTTTGCGCGCTTGATCGCATCGTTGACGTCTTTGTACTTCATCACCGGCAGGATCGGGCTGAATTGCTCTTCCTGCACGAGCTTCGAGCTTTCCGGAATGTCGCGCACGATGGTCGGCGGGATGAAATAGCCCTTGCGGTTCATCTTTTCGCCGCCGGCAATCACTTTGCCATCCTTTTTGGCGACTTCGAGATAGCCGAGCGCCTTCTCATATTGCTGCTTGTTGTTGATCGGGCCCATTTGCGTGCCCTGCTTCAAGCCGTCATCAACGATTGCGTTCTTCGCAAGCTTCGCCAGCTCATCGCACATCGCGTCATACTGCGACTCGTGCACATAGAGCCGCTTGATCGCGAGGCACACCTGGCCCGAGTTCATCGTCGCACCGTTGAACACTTTCGGCGCAACGTCCTTCACGTCGACATCGTCGAGAACGATGGCGGCGTCATTGCCGCCGAGCTCGAGCGTCAGGCGCTTCAGAGTTGAAGAGACGCTCTCCATCACCTTCTTGCCGGTCGCGGTCGACCCGGTGAACGCGACCTTGCGCACGTCCGGATGTGAGGTCAGCGCGCTGCCGAGATCGTTCTGATCGGTGATCACATTGACGACGCCGGGCGGCAGAATCTCCTGGCAGATCTCGCCGAAGCGGAGCGTGGTGAGCGGTGTCGTCGGTGCCGGCTTGCAGACGACGGTGTTGCCGGCGAGAAGCGCGGGGCCGACCTTGAGCATCAAGAGCAGAAGCGGGAAGTTCCACGGCGTGATCGCCGCAATGACGCCGAGCGGCGCGAATTGCTGGACGATCTTCGTGGTCGCGTCTTCCTTAAGCACCTTATCGTTGAGCTCCTGGCCGGCGTAGTAGGCCAACATGCCTGCTGCGCCCATGCACTCGCCGATGGCGGCCGGAAGCGGCTTGCCTTGTTCTTCGGTCAAGAGGCGGCCCAGATCCTGGGCCTGCGCCTGGATCGCCTGGCTGAGCTTCATGATCAGCGCGCCGCGCTCTTTCAGTGGCTTCTTCGACCACGCCGGAAATGCGGCCTTGGCAGCCGCGACCGCCTCGTTCAATTGGTTCTTGTCGGCGCGAGGCGCTTTAACCAGCACCTCTTCGGTTGCCGGATTGATGACGTCCATGGTCGAGGCGCCGTCGACCAGCTTGCCGTTGATGAGTAGTTTGAAAGGCTTCATTGCGATGCTCCCTAAGTGCCTGATATCTCGCGGCTCTTCACGCGGCCGCCGCGCCCGTCTTCATTGCTATTGGAAGCACCCCGCGCCGCCCGCGCAAGAGTGCTTCGTCACATCCCCGGCCTTCGGAAAACCCTCAAAAGCTCAAGGACTTGGGCCAGCCATCCTCTCGATGCGTTAGCCCTTTGCGGGGGCGCATAATTTCACTTCGCGGCAGGCCCGTCCAGCGTGGTCAGGGCGCCCGCAACGCCGCAAGCGCTTGAGGAAAGCGACGTGAAAGAGGAACCCGGAGCGGTCCGACCTCGAGCCCATAGTCGCCCGAGCCCTCTGGTTTCAAGCTACCGACATGGGCCGCATTCACGAGCCAAGAACGATGGGTGCGCAGGAAGCCATTCGGCTCAAGCTCAGCCTCGACCGCGCTGAGCGACGAGCGCATCAAGAGCTTGCGGCCGTCTTTGAGGTTGAACTCTACATAATTGCCCGCTGAGGCCACGGCGAGCACATCCTCGAGCTTCACGCGGGTCACGCGCGCGCCATCGCGAATCACGAAGACGCGCTGCGACTTCGCTGAGTTGCCGGCGCCGGCGCTCGCTCCGCCGCGCACGACGCGCGGCATGATCAGGAACAGTGCGGCAATCAGCACATACCCGAGCGCATCTTTGCGCAGCTCGTAAGGAAAAGCCGCGATCGCGTCACACCTGCAGGGATGGCCGGCTAGCCCAAAGCCGAGCTTGCGCAGCAGCTCAAAGCCGCCGACATGACAGGCAGAAAAGAGCAAGGCTCCTACCACATGTACCGAAAGAAGGCGCCAGGGAGGCGAAGAGACCGGTGCGATCTGCACGGCGACCCACGGGATCCAGCAAAATAGCATCACCGTGATCCAGCTTGAGCCCTCGACGATCACGGCAGCAAGAAGTGGCGTTTCATTGTGAACGTAGGAAGTCACGTTCATGGAGTTGACAGCGGTCACGAGAAGACAGACGCCCGTGACCGCCCACCAGAACGCCTTCCGTTCCTCGGTTCTGTTCGTCACCGAGCGGTCGCCATTCATCCCAAGCACGTGCCAAAGCTCACGGAAAGCGAGCCATACGCCCCTCCGAGCTTCTGCCGGCGCTGAGTCTTTGAGAGTCTCAGACATGTTCGCCCCAAACCGCGGCGATCAATATACGGGCGTGAAA
>JBAQHC010000503.1:0-24301 GCA_049288095.1 Alphaproteobacteria bacterium
GTATGCACGCCGTGCGCCTGGGAGCTTTATCAACACGCACAATGTGCGCTTTATGTCAGTTCTGTCAAGCTAGCGGGCGGACCGGCAAACCCGCGGCTTTCAGCCGCTTTTTGGCCTCGGCGATCGAAAACGTGCCGAAGTGAAAAATTGACGCGGCGAGCACCGCCGAAGCATGGCCGTGAGTAATCCCTTCCACCAAGTGATCGAGCGTTCCAACCCCGCCCGAGGCGATCACCGGGACCGGAACCGCATCGGCGATAGCCCGCGTCAACTCGATATCAAAACCTGCCTTGGTGCCATCGCGATCCATCGAGGTGAGCAAGATTTCGCCCGCGCCAAGTTCGGCGACTTCGCGCGCGTAAGCGACCGCATCGATGCCGGTCGGGCGCCGCCCGCCATGCGTGAAGACTTCCCATTCGCTGCGATTGTCGCCTAGGGCACCTTGCGAGCGATAGCGTTTGGCATCAATCGCAATCACGATCGCCTGGCTGCCAAATTTCTCCGCAGCTTCGCGCACTAGCTCGCGCCGCGCCACAGCGGCTGTGTTGATCGAGACTTTGTCGGCGCCGGCGAGCAGAAGCTTGCGCACGTCCTCGACACTGCGCACGCCGCCGCCGACCGTCACCGGCATAAAGCATTGCTCGGCCGTACGCGCAACGACGTCATAGATCGTCTCGCGTTCCTCATGGCTTGCCGTGATATCGAGAAAGCAAAGCTCATCCGCGCCGGCGGCGTCATAGGCTTTGGCAGCCTCGACCGGATCACCCGCATCGACAAGCTCCTCAAACTGAACGCCTTTGACGACGCGCCCGTCCTTGACGTCAAGACATGGAATGATCCGTACCGTGAGCATCATGCGCCTCGTGCAATTTTGAGAGCGGCCGCGGGGTCGATGCGGCCGTCATAAAGCGCGCGGCCGAGGATGGCGCCGGAAACACCGTCCTTTTCGTGCGCTTTGATGGCGCGCAGATCGTCGAGGCTCGCAAGCCCGCCCGAGGCGATCACTGGGATACGCACCGCGCGGGCGAGCGCGGCGGTCGCCTCGATGTTGAGGCCTTTGAGCAGCCCGTCGCGGTCGATGTCGGTGTAGATAATCGCGGCAATCCCGGCATCTTCAAAGGCCCGCGCGAGATCGACCGCGGCCATGTTGGTTTGCTCGGCCCAGCCCTCGACCGCCACCTTGCCTTGGCGCGCATCGATGCCCACGGCGATCCTGCCTGGAAAGGCCCTTGCAATCTCGCGCACGAGAGTTGGGTTCCTCAGCGCAACCGTCCCCAGGATCACGCGGGCCACGCCTGAGCGCAGCCAATACTCCGTAGACTGACGGTCCCTGATGCCGCCGCCCAGCTCGACCGGCAAACCCGCCTTGAGGATCGCTTCGACCGAAGCCGAATTGACGCTTTTGCCTTGGAATGCGCCGTTCAGATCAACGACATGAATCCACTCAAACCCGGCGGCTTTAAATTTGCGCGCCTGATCGCCGGGATCCTTGTTGAAGACGGTGGCGCGGCTCATCTCGCCTTGCTTGAGGCGCACGCACTCGCCGTCTTTCAGATCGATGGCCGGATAAAGAATCATTCGAGCGGCTTCCGGAATCCGACCCGCGTTTTGAGATAGCCGTTGCGTTCATAGAATCTGTGCGCCCGCGTGCGCGCATTGTTGGATGTGAGCGAGAGATGCTGACAACCGAGCCCGCGGGCGCGCTCCTCGGCGTCGGCCACAAGCTCCGCGCCAAGGCCCTGGCCGCGGAGGTCACTCGCAACCCGCACATCGTGAAGATGCGCTCCAACCGTGCCGCCATAGGAGAGCACAGGCACGATCGCGAGCTGATAGATCGCGACAATCCGTCCATCGAGCTCGCCGACGAAAATTCCCCCCGGGCCCGCATCAATGCGCTCAAACGCAGCCTCGTAGGCCGGCATCGCCGCCCAATCGGTCGATTCGCGCTCCCGAGCGAGATCGTCATCGGCAAGGAGCGCGACGATTGCCTGCAAATCCGCGTGTTTGGCGCGGCGGAAGCGAAGCGCCTTCATGGCCGCCACCTCAGAAAATTGGCAAGCAATTTGAGCCCGGCCTGTTGGCTCTTTTCCGGGTGAAACTGCGTACCGATCATATTGTCGCGGCCGACAATTGCGACAATCGGCCCGCCATGATCCGTCGTCGCCAGCACCTCGCGAGGGGCAGTCTTTGTGAACTGATAGGAGTGCAGGAAATAGGCGTAGGGCTTTTCGGGGCCGCCAAGGCCCGCAAGCACCGGATGATCCATAGACTGAAGATCGAGCTGGTTCCATCCCATATGCGGGATTTTGAGGGCGGGATCGCTCCTCACGATGCGCGCCACCTCACCTTTGATCCACCCAAAGCCTTGATGCACACCATGCTCAAGCCCGCGTTCGGCCATGAGCTGCATGCCGATACAAATGCCGAGGAATGGCCGCTGCTTGACGATCACGGCTTCTTCAAGCGCGTCTCTCAAGCCGGGAACAGCCATCACACCGGCAAGGCAGTCGGCAAAAGCGCCATCACCTGGCAGCACGATCCGCTCAGCGCGCTCAACCGCCCTGGCATCGTCGCTCACCACGATGCGCCCGGAATAGCCGGTCTCGGCGGCCATGCGCTCAAAGCCTTTGGCAGCCGAGCGCAAATTGCCGGCACCGTAATCGATCAGCACTATTTCCATAATCGTTACTTAGCGCGCCGTGGCCGCGAGGGCCATGCGTCGCGCCAGCCTCAGGCTTTCTCGCCCAGCGCGCCCTTGGTCGAGGGGATCAGATCCTCGGCCCGCTGATCGATCTCGACCGCCTCACGCAGCGCACGGGCGCAAGCCTTGAAACAGCTTTCGGCGATGTGGTGGTTATTCTCGCCATAGAGATTTTCGATGTGGAGCGTGACCCCGGCATTCTGCGCGAAGGCTTGGAACCACTCCTTGAACAGCTCGGTGTCCATATCGCCGAGCTTGGGCTTGGTGAAGTTGACTTTCCAAACGAAATAAGGCCGGCCGGAGACATCGATCGCGGCACGGGTCAGTGTCTCGTCCATCGGGATCAACGCCGAACCGAAACGCCTGATACCCTTGAGATTGCCAAGCGCTTTTTTAACGGCTTGGCCGATCACGATCCCCGTGTCCTCGGTCGTGTGGTGAAAATCGATATGAAGGTCTCCCTCTGCCTTGACCTTGAGGTCGATCGCAGAGTGGCGCGCGAAACTATCGAGCATGTGGTCGAGAAAACCGATGCCGGTATCGACCATGCAGGCGCCATCGCCATCGAGATCGAGCGAAACGCTGATCTCGGTTTCCTTGGTTTTGCGCTCGATGAGGGCAGTGCGCATGTCTGATCAATTCCTGAAAATCATCTCGCAGGGGCTTGAAGCCTCGCAGCTGGCAAGCCAGGTTCTTATAACAATTCCAATCTACGTCTCAAGTCCGTCCACCCTTTGCCCTTACTGGGAGACTGCCATGCGCCAAAGCAAGATCGATATCAAACACAATGTCCGCGAGCATATGGTGGCTTTGCTTAATGCCCGCCTTGCGGATGCCATCGATCTCCGAACCCACCTTTATCAGGCGCATTGGAACGTCAAGGGCCCGAATTTTATAGCACTTCACAAGATGCTGGATGAGATGGGCGGCGTCATAGAAAACCAGATCGACGAGACGGCAGAGCGCATAACCGCCCTCGGCGGCACGGCCATAGGCACGGCCGCCGTGGTTTCGCAAAGCTCGTCTCTGCCAAAATATCCAACCGACGCGCAGGCTGCCGAGACCCATTTGCGGGCGCTTCAGGCCTCGTTTTCGGCCTATGGCAAGGCAGCGCGAGAGGGCATCGACCAGGCCGATGAAGCCGGGGATAAGGACACGGCCGATCTCTTCACCCAGTCGAGCCGCGAGATCGACAAATTTCTCTGGTTCATCGAAGCGCATCTCGAACCCGGTAAGTAGACAGCCCGCCGCGTGCTAGAACTCGCGGTGCACTTCTTTGGGGAGGGCACCATGAGAATCGTTTCGGTGATCCTTGCGGCGGCAGTTTTGGGCAGCGCTTGCCATGCGAAGCCCATGGCCTGCCGCGATGAGGTTGGCCATGAGACGGCTGCCGTCTATGTGCGTGATTGCACACTGAACTCGCCGGCGACCCATCCGCCCTGCAATGAAGCCAATCCATGCTGGATGATCGTCGGTGAGGTCGTGCGCAGCTGCGGGCTTGGCATTCCCGACGCCAAGACGTGCGAGAGCTACAAGGAGCTCCAAAAGCGCTTTCCTCACCAGAGCTGAGAGTAAGCATCGGGTTTCTTGAGTGTTTCTTGGCGGCTTGAGGAATCCCTCGAGCCGCCCCATGTTTGGTGGCTATGACCACGATCCTCTCAATTCGTAAAGGCCGCTCTGTCGTGATCGCCGGCGACGGCCAAGTCTCGATGGGCGACACGGTTTTCAAATCGACCGCCCGAAAGGTCCGCCGCCTTGCCAAGGGCGAGGTGATCGCGGGCTTTGCCGGCGCAACCGCCGATGCCCTGACCTTGTTCGAGCGGCTTGAAGCCAAGCTCGAACAGTTCCCCAGGCAGTTGCCGCGCGCGTGTGTCGAGCTTGCTAAGGATTGGCGCATGGACCGCTATCTGCGGCGGCTCGAAGCCCTGATGGCGGTCGCCGACAGCAAGGTGAGCCTGATCCTCACCGGAACGGGTGATGTCTTGGAGCCGGAGGAGGGGGTGATCGGGATCGGCTCAGGCGGCAATTACGCCAAGGCGGCGGCACTCGCGCTCCTCGACAGCCCGCTCTCGGCCGAGGAAATCGCCCATAAGGCGATGAAAATCGCCGCAAATATCTGCGTCTACACCAACGAAAACATCATTATCGAGCAGCTACCCTCAGAAACCTGAGGTTATAACATTAGTTATAATTAGCCCTTGACAATCAGACGGGATTTCCCATTATAACAATTGTTATAACTCGGGACGTGATATGACCACGGTGCTCAAACTCAGAGATGTTGGCAATTCGGTTGGGACGGTGTTCCCAAAGGAAGTGCTGACTCTCCTTAATTCCGGTGCTGGCGACAGTGTGTTTGTAACCCGGACTCCCGGTGGCGTTACGCTCACACCTTATGATCCAGCGGTTGAAGAGCAGGTGCGGCTGGGTCGCGAAATCATGCGCGAATATCGCGACACATTGCGAGCTCTTGCTAAATGAGCGAGCCGATCTGGATTGATCGGCGCGCTCTCCTACTCCTTCACAATGAAGCCCTCGCCGAGCACGGTGGCTCGTCGGGCCTGCGTGATGAAGGCCTTTTCGAATCCGCACTCGCACGGCCACGCAATAGGTTCGGCTACGAGAGCATCACCGATGTCGCTCTGCTAGCCGCCGCCTATGCTTTTGGCCTCGCCAAGAACCACGCTTTTGTAGACGGTAACAAACGTATCGCGTTCATTGCCGCGGCTCTGTTTGTGCGTCTAAACGGAGCTCGCCTCAGAGCCGATCAAGTCGATGCATACAACATGACAGTCGCCCTCGCATCGGGCGAGATCGGCGAAGAAGAGTTCGCGGGCTGGATTAGAGCGAATATCCGCCCCAAATAATGCGATCTGAGTTTTCTCTGGGCCGCCGCCGAAGCCCTGTTTCAGAGTGAAGAATGACGAGCTTTTCCCCCCGCGAAATCGTTTCCGAGCTTGACCGCCACATCGTCGGGCAGGCCGAGGCCAAGCGCGCCGTTGCAATTGCACTCAGGAACCGTTGGCGCCGCCAGCAATTACCCGAGGGCCTGCGCGAGGAGGTTCTGCCGAAAAACATCCTGATGATCGGGCCAACCGGCGTCGGCAAGACCGAGATTTCGCGCCGCCTCGCCAAGCTCGCCCAAGCGCCCTTCCTCAAGGTCGAGGCGACGAAATTCACCGAGGTCGGTTATGTCGGCCGCGACGTCGAGCAGATCGTGCGCGATCTTCTCGAAATCGCCATTAGCCTCGTGCGCGAGAAGAAGCGTCATGAAGTGACCGCGAAAGCCGAAGTGCTCGCTGAGGAACGCGTGCTCGATTCGCTCGTCGGCACACACGCCTCGCCCGGCACGCGCGAGCAATTCCGCAAGAAGCTGCGCGCGGGCGAGCTCGACGACAAAGAGGTGGAGCTTCAAGTCGCCGACACCTCAAGTCCGCTCGGCCAAATCGAGATCCCGGGCATGCCCGGCGCCTCGATGGGCATGATCAATCTCAATGATTTGATGGGCAAAGCCTTCGGCGGCAACCGCACCAAAACACGGCGTATGAAGGTGCAAGAGACGCATGAGGTGTTGCTCGCCGAGGAGTCCGACAAGCTCATCGATCAAGACGCCATCATTCAGGAAGCGATCCTTTCGGTCGAGAATGACGGCATCGTTTTCCTCGACGAGATCGACAAGATCACCGCGCGCTCCGAGCGCTCCGGCGCCGATGTCAGCCGCGAAGGCGTCCAGCGTGACCTTCTGCCGCTCATCGAGGGCACGACCGTTGCCACGAAATATGGCCCAGTGCGCACCGACCATGTTCTCTTCATCGCTTCAGGCGCGTTTCACCTCTCAAAGCCTTCCGATCTTTTGCCGGAGCTTCAAGGCCGTTTGCCGATCCGTGTCGAGCTGAGGGCGCTAGGGCGCGACGATTTCAGGCGCATTCTGACCGAGCCCGAGGCGAGCCTCATCAAGCAATATGTGGCGCTGATGAAGACCGAGGGCGTTGATCTTCAGTTCACGGACGATGGCATCGACAAGCTCGCGGATCTTGCTGCCGAAGTGAACTCACGGGTTGAGAATATCGGCGCACGGCGGCTGCATACGATTTTAGAGCGCGTGCTCGACGACATCAGCTTCGATGCCGCCGACCGCAGCGGCACGACTGTCACCATCGACGCGGATTACGTCGAGAAACATATCGGGGATCTGGTGCGCGATCACGACCTCTCGCGCTTTATTCTGTAGGCATCCTTCGACAAGCTCAGGATGAGGCCTCATGGTGAGCCTGTCGAACCATGACCTTTCTTGCGCTTGATGAGAACATAGAGCGCGCCGGCACCGCCATGGCGCGGGCCGGCCGATTTGACACCGCGCACATAAACGCTGAGCGGCGCCTCTTCAAGCCAAAGCGGCACTTGCGCCCGCAGCACCCCGCGCCGCTCGCTCGGCATGACACCCTCCTCATCACCGCGCGGTGTGCCCTTGCCGGTGATGATGAGCACCGCTTTATGGCCTTCTTCTGAGGCACGGGAGATGAAGTGCACAAGCCGCGAATGCGCGGCGTGCTGCTTGAGTCCGTGCAAATCAAGCGTCGCATCGATCTCGATCCGGCCGCGCTTGAGCTTTTGCTCCGTACGCCGATCAATCGTTATGGTCGGCGACGGCGCTTTTGTTGGGCGCTTCTCGCCCCTGATCCCCCCTCCCTCGACGGCAGGGGGTGGGGGGAGGGTGGGGCGCTGCGACTTTGGACCCCTCCCCCTTTCCCCCTCCCTCAAGGGGAGGGGGGATTCTTGTTTTTTCGTCGCCGCAGACTTCTTTGCGCGGCCGCGAGCGGCGCGAACATCCTTCATTGCGTGAGCTAAGAGCTGCGCTTCTTCTTCCGTGACGTGGCGCTTGCGCGTCACGGCGTCGAGGCCCAGCTGCGCGGCAGGAACACATACATCTCGCCGATCTGCTTCATGCGGCCGGCGAACTTTTGCGCTTCGGCTCCCGAGCCGAAAAACACGTCGCCCCGCACCGGGCCGGTGATCGCACCGCCTGTATCTTGCACGATCATCAACCGCCGGAAGAGCTGCCCAGGCGTTCCGGCCTCATCGATCGGCAGGGTCGTATCGAGCCACACGGGCACGCCGAGCGCGTGGAATTTGAGATCGACGGCAAGGCTTCGCCCCGGCACCAGCGGCACGTTTTGCGCGCCGTTCGGCCCGAGCGCGGAATCGAACGGATCGAGCGGCTTAAAGAAAATATACGAGGTGTTCTGATCCATGACCGCATCGGCATCACCCGGGTGGCTTTCGAGCCATGCCTTGATCGTCCGCATACTGATATTATTGCGGTCGAGTGCGCCCATGTCGCGCAGCACGCGGCCGACGGCGACATAGGGCCAGCCGTTTTGCCCGTCGTAGCCGAGGCGCATGATGCGGCCATCAGCCAAACGGACGCGCCCCGATCCCTGGATTTGCATGAAGAACGCATCGACCGGGTCTTTCACCCAGGCGAGCGCGAGCCTCTCATCATTGAGCGCGCCTTTGCGGATCTGCTCGCGCGTCGAATAAGGATGAAGCTGCCCATCGGTCACACGCCCGGCGATACGCTGACCTTTCAGGCTATCGCGAAACTCGCCGAGATCGACGGTGACAAGATCGTCGGGACGCTTGAGCAACGGCACGGTGAAATCCGGTGTGCGCGTGAGGCTGCCGGTTAGCTCGGGCTCGAAATAGCCGGTGAACAATCCGCCACGCTCGCCAGAATTGCTCGCCGCATAAGGCAGGAAGTAACGCTCGAACCAATCGCGTGCGCCGTCGGCGTTAATGAAGTTGAGGGCCACGGCGGCGCCGCAGACATCCTCCCAATCGCCAGCGGTCCGATAGAGCGCGGCGCCTTTACTCACCTGTCCGCCCATCGGCGTTGCGGGCGGCTTCTTGAGGACCTCGACGCAGGAGCGGCGAAACGCGGCAAGTGCGGGGCGCGGATCCTCGCGCCGCCAGCCTTCGAGATCGCTCCACCGAACCGGTGTCAAAACGAGCTCGGCGGCTTTTGGCGCGGGAGGCCGGAGCAGCCCGACAAGCCCGACGCCGGCAAGGCCGAGCCCGAGCAGCAGCACGCCGAAGAGAAGAATGATCAGCCCGCGCAATGCCTTCGCTCCGAGACGCGACTCATTTCGTCTCAGCCTAGGCCGCGACCACTTGAGAAATCACCAGGGCTATTCGGCCGTGTCGGTCGCGCAGAGGATCCAATCCGGGCCCCTGGTTTTGACATCGCGCGAGAACGACCAGATGTCGATGACATTGACCACGGTCGAAGGATCGCCGGAAACCACCGCGCCATCCTTGTTCTTGGTCGAAGTGATGATCTCGCTCTCGAAGGTCACAGTGATCTCGGCCTGGCGGCCCTCGAGCTTGGCGCCGGTGATGCGCGCATCCTTGACGCCGACCAGCTTGAACTCGACCACCTCGCCGCGGCGCGCCCGCCCGTCGATAGCGGTGGTGAAATGAGCAAACACCTCATCGGTAAGCAGCGGCTTGAGCCCATCCTTGTCGCCGTGATTGAACGCCTCGACGATCATTTGATAGGCGGATTTCGCGCCGGCGACGAACCTGTCGACATCGAATTGGCGGTCGGCGCTTTGAATGTCGGTGAGAGCCTTGTTGAGCGACGAGCCTTCAGGCGCGACTTGGCCAATGCGCGAGCCCTTCTCGTCCTTGCTGCCCGCGCGGTCCGCCGTGCCGACCAGCGCCTCAGCCCGTTTTTCCTTGGCGTTTGGCGCGGCCACCTGCTGGCGCGCCGCAAACGGGTCACGCCGGCGCTCATTGCCAGTGCGGCGGCCGAGTATTTGTCGCAGCCGCAAGCCGAGGAACACCGCGATCGCGGCCATGAACACGATCTCGATCAGGTGAAAATCCTCGCCCATTAACTCAAGCTCCCAACGCCGAGAATATTAACCGCCTCGCGTGCCCCTGACGGCCACTCTATATAAGGCCCAGCGCCCTGGTCTAGAACCGAAACCGGGCTCAAGAGCCGCAGAAGACACGGCCCGGGGGCCAAGCTTATCCCCGGAATCCTTAAGGGTTAGGTAGGCGCGGGCCAGCACTTCGGCAAGTCGCCCAACTTGTCATGAAAAGCCCGTCGTGTTAGCAGCCCGGGCTCGATCAGCAAATCCATTGCTTCCGGTGTGAGATGAGTGCTTCCGACATGGGCCCGACCCAGCCAGCTGGCGGCGGCAATTCGGCTGGTCAAGGCCCGCAATTCCGCGTGCTCGCCCAATATGTGAAGGACCTCTCGTTCGAAAATCCGAATGCACCCTCGGCGCTTGTTCAACGGCCGACCAAGCCCGATATCAGCGTTCACGTCGACCTCAATGCGCGACGCCTTTCAGGCGAGCAGTTCGAAACCGAGATCAAGCTCGCGGTTGAATCGAAGCAAGAAGGCCAAATCCAATTCATCGTCGAGCTGGTCTACGCTGGTCTCTTTCTCATCCAGGGCATCGCGCCCGAAAACCTTGAGCCGCTACTGCTCATCGAGTGTCCACGCATCGTCTTCCCCTTCGCGCGCCGGATCGTTTCCGATGTCGTGCGCGATGGCGGCTTCATGCCGCTCAACATCGAGCCGCTCGACTTTGCCGCGATTTACCGCCAGCAGCTTCAGCGCCGGGCGCAACAGCAGGAAGCTGGCGGCCTTCCGAACTGACATCGAGGAAAACGAGGCATTCGGGAATTTGCGAATTATAAATCGCTACCGCTTTGATGCGCCTCGGAATTCCTGCTGTTGCGATCGAATCTCACTTCGAAGAAACGAGTGAACGAACGCTCGAACGGTCGATCCTCGTCAGCCAAGTCTCAATCTTAAGTGGGAAGTGCGCCCCGAACCGTCAAGCAATGAGCCGCCAAAGCGGCTTCTCGCCAAGCTCGGCAAGAATGAACGCTTGATGGGCGGCAAGCTCGGCTTCGCTCAAGAGCGAAGGCAGGGGCGTAGGCCGTGTGCGCTGCCGATGCACCGGTGCCCCACCAGCATCGATGATCGCCTGCTCTTGTGCGCCGACCAACAAGAACGCCGGCTGCCGCCCGCCGATAAGCTCGAGATAAACATCTGCCAAGAGCCGCGCATCGATCAGCGCGCCGTGCTTCACGCGCGCCGAAAGGTCGATATTAAACCGCCGGCACAAGGCATCGAGCGAGGCAGGCGCACCAGGGTATTTCCGGCGCGCGCAAATCAGCGTGCAAAACGCGCGCTCTTCCGGAATGCGATGCTCGCTGATCTTCGAGAGCTCGGCATTGAGAAAGCGAATATCGAACGCGGCGTTGTGAATGATCAGCTCGGAATCGGCGATGAACTCCAGGAACCGATCGGCAACTTCGACAAAGCGCGGCTTATCCGTGAGCATCTCGTCGGTAATACCGGAGATTTCGCTCGCGCCGGGCGACATGCGCCGCTCCGGGTTTATGTAGGTATGAAAGCTGCGCTCGGTCGGCATGTGATTGATGAGTTCGAGCGCACCGATCTCGACGACGCGGTCGCCGGTATCTGGGTCAAGCCCGGTGGTTTCGGTATCGAGAACGATTTGCCGGATCATCAGCTGCCGAGTTCGTGGGGCTGTCGTTTGGCCCATGCTTGAGCCTCGCGATGCGCGATTGCCGCAAGCACATGCCGCACTTGCTCTGTGGCGTAGTCGATCCCCTGGCCCGTCTCAATGATGAAGTCGGCGCGCGCCCGCTTTTCCACATCCGGCATTTGGCGCGCCAGCACGGCCGCGAGTTTTTCCGCCGTCATGCCAGGGCGCGCGGCGACCCGCGCGCGTTGAACATCTGCAGGTGCCGAGACGACCGCCACCGCGTCGATCGAGCCTTCACGCTGGGTCTCAAAGAGCAGCGGAATATCGAGCACCACGATGGGCGTGCCGCGCTCGAATTGCTGCTTCAGGAACTCCCGCTCCATTTTGTTCACTAAGGGATGCACGATCTCTTCAAGCCGCTGCATCGCGGCCACGTTGTTCACGACCATCTGAGATAGGCGCGCCCTATCGACCGCGCCACCCGACGTAGAGCCGGGGAAGGCGGCATCGATCAACGGAACGGCTGCACCGCCTTTAGCGTAGAGTGCATGGACTGCGGCATCGGCGTCATAAACCGGCACGCCAAGCCTTCTAAAGATTCGCGCGGTCTCCGATTTGCCCATGCCGATAGAGCCGGTGAGGCCGAGCAAGAACATATTGTCATCCTTCGACAAGCTCAGGATGACGAATCCTATCCGTCATGGTGAGCTTGTCGAACCATGACGGCAGCAACTGCTAACTAAGCGCGGCAGCGAGCCGGCGATGCGTTTCACTCGTCACCGGCGGGTCGGCGCCGAACCAAGCCTTGAAGCCTGCGCGCGCTTGATGGATCAGCATGCCGAGCCCATCGACCGTCGCAAGCCCCTGTTTGCGGGCCGCATGCAAGAGCGGCGTTTCGAGCGGATTGTAGACAAGATCATAGACGATCGTGCCCTGTGCCGCCGCACTTAGATGAATCCCGAGGGCAGGTTGGCCACGCATGCCGGGCGAGGTCGTGTTGATGATGAGGCTTGCTTCGCGCACGGCTTCCGAGCGCTCATCCCACGGGATCGCCGTCGCCGATTTGCCGCCGAGATCGAGCGCCAGCGCCATCGCGCGCTCGGCGCTGCGATTGGCGATCAGAATACGCGAAACGCCGGATTGCGCGAGCGCATAGACCACGGCGCGTGCGGCCCCGCCTGCGCCAAGCACGAGTGCGGCGCGCGCGCCCAGTTTCGCACGCCACTCCGGCTGCGAAGCCTTCAAATTCTCGATGAAACCGAACGCATCCGTATTCCGCCCTTCAATGCGCCCACCTTCGATCACCAGCGTGTTGACCGCGCCGATCGCCCGCGCCGTCGGGTCAAGCGCATCGACCAGCTTCAGCACAGCTTCCTTATGCGGCACCGTGACATTCGCGCCAGCAAAGCCGAGGGCTTTGAGTCCAGCGATTGCCGCCGGCAGCGCATGCGGCTCCACTGGCAGCGGCACATAAGCACCGGCAATCCCCAGCTCCTGAAGCCAAGCGCTGTGCAAGCGCGGCGAGAGTGAATGGCTGACCGGCCAGCCGATGACTCCGGCAAGGTGAAACGTCGATGTCATCTGGGCAGAATCTCGCGCGCACGCAAGAATTCCAAGACTTGAAGCAGCGGAAGACCGAGGACAGCATAGAAATCCCCATCGATCCGGCTGATCAGCTGCGCGCCGAGGCCTTCGACCTCGCACGCTCCGACGGTTTGAAGCGCCGCGTCACCCATGCGCTCGAGATAAGACGCGATAAAAGCCTCGCTGAGCGGACGAAAAGTGACGGACGGACGGGCGATCTCCCGCCAAACGGCGCTCCCGCGCTCGGCCATTACGGCCGCGGTCGGCAACACATGACGGCCACCGGAAAGTCGCGCGAGCTGGCGCGCCGCATCCTCCATCGAGGCGGGCTTATCGAGCGTTTCCTTGCCGAGCGCCAGCGTTTGATCGGCACCAAGCACCAGCGCATCGGGATACCGCTCTGAGATTCGAATTGCCTTGAGCTCGGCCAAGACTTCGGCGATGTGCGCAGCACTCGCGCCCTCGGCTTTCAGCGAGTCCTTGATCGCCGCCTCGTCGATATGCGCCGGGATAACCTCAAACGGCACGCCCGCCGTGGTGAGCATCCGCCGGCGACTTGCGCTTGCCGAAGCGAGGATCAGCCGGCTCACAATTCGATCCCTTCACCGCCCTTGTATTCTTGATAGAGATTGAGGATCGCCGCCGCAGTTTCCTCGATCGACCGGCGCGTCACATCGATCACGTGCCAGCCATAGCGTGCGAACAGCTTGCGCGCGTTGAGCGTCTCCTCACGCACGAGATCGACATTGATGTAATCGGTCTCCTGAGTTTCTTTGAGCGATAGCAACCGGTTGCGCCGGATCTGCACGAGCCGCTCTGGGCTGGCCGTAAGCCCGACAATCAAGGGGTGCTTGACCTTGTCGAAATCGATATTGGGATCATGACCAGAGACCAGCGGTACATTTGCCGTGCGAATGCCGCGATTAGCCAGATAAATCGAGGTCGGGGTCTTCGACGTCCGGCTGACGCCGAGCAGCACTACATCTGCCTGATCAAGCTCGTCGGTGTTAGCGCCGTCATCATGCGCCATGAAGAAATTCATCGCATCGATGCGCTTGAAGTAAGCGGCATCCATGTCGTGCTGGCCGCCCGGCCGGTGTGACTCCTCGCTACCGAAATGCGCGCGGAACATGTTGAGCACCGGATCAAGCACTGCCGTGTGCGGAAGCTGTTTCTCACGGCAATGCTCCTCAAGCTTATGCCTAAGCTCGCGGTTCATCATCGTGTAGAGCACAACGCCCGGATGGCTTTCGATTGTTTTGAACACGCGCTGCAAATGCCGGTCCGACCGCACGAGTGCGTGAATGTGCTCGACTGTCCTCACATCGCTGAATTGCGCGCCTGCCGCCTTGGCGATCGAGTTCAAGGTCTCCCCAGTTGAGTCGGAAACCAAATGGAGATGAAACGTCTTTTGATTGTCGGAGTCGGTGATCGTCATTCCGCCCGCGATGTCCGCTTGTTGATCACTGAAGCCCTCTCCACAGAACGAAACACGGCCCCCAATTCCATCCCCGCAGCGCGCCTTTTTCTGCGCATGCTCTCACACATGCGCCATCCCCGGGATTACCCCACGAATGATTCTCAAGAGCGCTTCCGTTTCACATCCGCCCCACAAAACCCACAGCCTCTGAAATTCAGAAATTCCACGACAGCAAAAAAGGTTAGCCCGCTTTCCCCGCTCCCCTCAATGTGTGATCAAGACGCTCCATTGCCAGAGCTTCACCAGCCTCAAACACGTGCAAAAGCCGCTTGTCGCGCTTCCCCACAGGCCTAATAAGACTCCATAAGAATCTCTCTTTCTATTTTAGGGAAGCAAAGTCTCTCGTCCTTCATGGCTGGAAACGTTTCAAAGCCGCTCTTGAGGGTGCTCGCCGGTGAGGCACTTGTGCCGCCACCGATTTGGCTGATGCGCCAGGCCGGGCGATACTTACCCGAATATCGCGCGCTGAGGGCCAAAGCCGGCTCGTTTCTCGACCTTTGTTTCAATCCCGAGTTTGCCGCAGAGGTGACGCTCCAGCCGATCCGGCGGTTTAATTTCGATGCGGCGATCCTGTTCGCGGACATTCTGCTTGTGCCGTATGGGCTCGGGCAGAAGCTCTGGTTTGAGGAAGGTGAGGGACCAAGACTTGAACCGATAACGAGCAGTGAAGCGCTCAAGCGGCTACAGCCTGAGAAGGTGCTCGAGCGCGTGGCGCCGGTATTCGAGACGGTGCGGCGGGTGAGGGCAGCACTTTCAAAGGAAGTGGCGCTGATCGGCTTCGCCGGCGCACCATGGACGGTCACAACTTACATGATCGCCGGGCGCGGCACGCCCGACCAGGCTCCAGCTCGGGAAGCTGCGCGTAGCGATCCGGCTTTCTTTGCTGCGCTCAATGCGCTCTTGGTCGATGCCACCGTCAGCTATCTCGATGCGCAGATCCGAGCCGGCGCCGAGATGATCCAGCTATTCGACACTTGGGCCGGCAGCGTTCCTGCCGATCTCTTCGAGACACTCGTGATCCAGCCGACGGCAGAGATCGTAAATGCGTTGCGCAAGCGTCATCCGAGAGTTCCCGTGATCGGTTTCCCGCGCAATGCCGGGGCGCAGCTTCAAACCTACGCCGAACGAACGGGTGTTTCAGCGGTGAGCCTGTCCTCAAGCGACGTGATGGCGGCGCTCGCAAATTTCCCGCGTGGAATCGCGCTGCAAGGCGGACTGGACCCGTTAGCGCTTGTGGAAGGCGGGGAGACTTTGGAAAACGCCACGCGGCAATTGCTGAATGCCGCGCGCGGTCGACCTTACATCTTCAATCTCGGCCACGGCATCGTGCCGCAAACCCCGCCTGAAAACGTCGCGCGTCTCGTCGAGCTTGTGCGGAGCGCCCGCGCATGAGTGAGCGTCTGGCTGTCGTTCTCTTCAATCTCGGCGGCCCCGACAGCCTCGATGCGGTTCAGCCCTATCTTCGCAATCTCTTCAGCGATCCCGCGATTATCCGGCTACCCGGCCTGTTCCGCCTGCCGATTGCGCGGTTCATTGCAGACCGCCGGGCGCCTTATGCACGTGAGGAGATATTCGCCAAAATCGGCGGCCGCTCACCCATCGTGCCCGAGACCGAAGCGCAGGCGAATTTGCTCAAGGCTCATCTTGATGCGGATACGCGCATTTTCGTTGCCATGCGCTATTGGAGCCCGCGCGCGGACACGGCGGCGCGGGAGATTGTGAGCTTCGCGCCGGACCGCGTGGTTCTCTTGCCGCTCTATCCGCAGTTCTCGACGACCACCACCGAGTCTTCTTTCAAGGAGTTCGAGGTCGAGCTCGCCAAAGTGGGCTATCGGGGCAAGATCGAGCGCATCTGCTGCTACCCGACTTCGCCCGGCTTCATTGCCGCTTTGGCCGAGACGATCTTGCCCGAGCTCACCGAGGCGCATGTGCATGGCGTGCCGCGCTTGCTGTTCTCCGCACACGGCCTCCCGCAAAGCGTGGTGACGGCGGGTGATCCTTATGTCTGGCAAGTCGAGCAGACGGCCGCGGCAGTGATCGATGCGCTTGGCACGCCGTTGCTTGATTGGAGCATCTGCTATCAAAGCCGTGTCGGGCCGCTCAAATGGACCGGCCCTTCGATCGACGAGGAGATCGCGCGCGCGGCCGCCGACAGCCGCGTCATTGTGATCGCGCCGATTGCGTTCGTGTCCGAGCACTCCGAAACGCTGGTCGAGCTCGACATCAAATACAAGAAGATTGCGGGCGAGCGGGGCGCCCCTGGCTATTTCCGCGTGCCGGCTGTCAGCGTGAACCGGCATTTCATCGCAGGGCTCGCGAGCCTCGTGCGCGAGGCGGCATGCCATGATGAAGCGAGAGCCTATTGCAACCCGCGCCTCTGCCCCGGCGCGTTCAAAGCCTGCCCCAATGTTTAGCCTTCCGGCGCATCGCTTTTTTCTCCCCCTGTTTACGGGGGGAGTGGCCGCGAAGCGGCCGAGGGGGGCCGTTCGCAGCGTGCGTTCAACGGCCCCCTCCGTCGCGCTAGGCGACACCTCCCCCGTAAATGGGGGAGGAAAAGGAGGGCCGTTTGGGTAATTTGCTTATTGCCGCGCATCTCTGGATTAAAGCGCTCCACATCGTCGCGGTGATCGCGTGGATGGCGGGGATGCTCTATCTGCCGCGCCTTTTCGTCTATCACTCGGATGCGCCGGTGGGCTCGCCGCAAAGCGAGACCTTCAAGGTCATGGAGCGAAAGCTCCTGCGCATGATCATCAACCCGGCGATGATCGCGACTTGGCTCTTGGGCGGGTTGATGCTCTCGATCCCCGGCCTGATTGATTGGTCGCGCGGGTTCATGTGGGTGAAGCTGTTCTTCGTGCTCGCACTTTCCGGCTTTCACGGCTTTTATGCGGTGCTGGTGAAGGCGTTCGCGCGCGACGAGCGTAGGCACTCGGTGCGCTTCTACCGGATGATCAACGAGATCCCGATGCTGTTCGCGATCATCATCGTGATCATGATCGTCGTCCGCCCGTTCTGATCGTTGCGATAACTCCTCCCCCGTTTACGGGGGAGGTGGACGCGTAACGGCCGGAGGGGGCGGTTTGGTGTGCAAGACAGGGCCCCCCACCGTCACCTTCGGTGACACCTCCCCCGTAAACGGGGGAGGATCGTCAACCTACTCCGAGGGCTGGGTTGCCGTTTTGAGCCGGCCCCCCGAGCGAAAGCCGATCCGCTCATCGAGCAGGCTGTGATCAACGCCCTTCTCCCATTTGGAAACGATGATGGTGGCGAGGGAATTGCCCGTCATGTTGACCATCGCGAACATCTGGCCGAGCAGCCGGTGAATGCCAACGACCAGCGCAACGCTCGCCACCGGCACCGTGCCGAAAGTCGCCAAGGTGCCGGCGAGAATGATGAGGCCGGAGCCCGCGACACCCGCCGCGCCCTTGGAGGTGATCAGGAGCACCGAGAGCAAGCCCAGCTGCTGCCATAGCGAAAGATGGGTGTTGGTTGCCTGTGCAAGGAAGATCGCAACCGTCGATAGATAAAGGCAGGTGCCGTCGAGATTGAAGGAATATCCGGTGGGGATCACCAGGCCGACGACCGATTCCTCGCAGCCGAGATCCTTGAGCTTGCGGATCACGCGGGGCAAGGCCGACTCCGAGGAGCTTGTCGCGAGGATAATCAGCAGCTCCTCGCGGAGATAACCAAGCAGCCGGAAGATGTTGACGCGCGCCCAGGCGGCGACCGCGCCCATCACCACGACGACGAAGAAGACGCAGACGAGATAAAACTCGAGGATCAGCTCGCCGAGCTGGATGAGCGAGCTTGCGCCGAACTTGCCGACCGTGAAGGCGATCGCGCCGAACGCGCCGATCGGCGCCACCCACATGACGATCTCGACAATGCGGAAGAGCACTTGCGTGCCGCTTTCGATGACATCGAACACCGGGCGCCCGCGCTCGCCCGCGAGCATGATGCCGAAGGCGACGAGAAGGGCGACCAACAGCACCTGCAACAGCGTGTCGCCCTGTGTAAGGGCCGAGAATAAGGTTGTGGGGATGATGTGGAGGAAGAAGTCGGTGACGGTTCCGGCCTTGGCCTGGGCGGCGAGGTTCTTCACCGCGGCGGGGTCGAGCGCGGCGGGGTCGATATTCATGCCGGCCCCCGGCCGCCAAAGGTTTACGGCGATGAGGCCGACCGCCAGGGCGAGGGTCGTCATCACCTCGAAATAGATGAGGGTTTTGAAGGCGACCCGGCCGACCTTGCGCATATCGTTCATCCCGGCGATCCCATGCACAACGGTGCAAAAGATGATCGGCCCGATCAGCATTTTGACGAGCGCGATGAAAGCATCGCCGAACGGCTTCATATCGGCGCCGAGGGTCGGCCTTAACCATCCCAGAGCCACGCCCGCGACCATCCCGAGGAGGACCTGGAACCAAAGCGAGCCCAACAGGGACTTGACCGGATTGAAGCGGGGGGAGGAAGCGCCTGTCATCTTCCGACCTTAAACTGAGCCGGAAGAAGGGAGGAAGTGCCGGGCGAGGCGAGGCAAAGCCGCCACAAGCGCGATCGAACTGGGGAGTCGCTAAGGTGGGGGCTTGTTTGTTGGCCGTTTTGCGTTACTTTACTTTTGTCCGGGTAATCTCTCGCGATTAGTCGGCGCCCATCTAAAGGTAGGGCGCGGGTGCTGCGGCCAGGTTTTGAGCCGCGGCGCGAGAATAATACTCAGCCCCCCTCCTGCATCCCACATCCGCCCTTCGCGGATGGCCCTCCCGATGCACTCAAGTGAGTTTTCATGACCGTACAAGAAATGACGCTACAGGAGCTCAAGGCGAAAACGCCGATCGACCTCCTGGCTTTTGCCGAAGAGCTGCAAGTCGAGAACGCCTCGGCGATGCGCAAACAAGACATGATGTTTGCGATCCTCAAGCAGCTGGCCGACCGCAATGTCGACATCATGGGTGGCGGCGTTTTGGAAGTGCTCCAAGACGGTTTCGGCTTCCTGCGGGCGCCCGAGGCCAACTATCTGCCCGGCCCTGACGACATTTATGTTTCGCCCTCGCAAATCCGGCGCTTTTCGCTGCGTACCGGCGACACGGTCGAAGGCCAGATCCGCTCCCCCAAGGATGGCGAGCGCTACTTTGCCCTCCTCAAGGTCAACAAGATCAATTTCGAGGACCCCGAGAAGACCAAGCACAAGGTCCACTTCGACAATCTGACGCCGCTTTATCCTGACAAGCGCTTCAAGCTCGAAATCGAAGACCCGACCATCAAGGATTTAACCTGCCGCGTGATCGATCTCGTGGCGCCGCTCGGCAAGGGCCAGCGCGCCTTGATCACCGCGCAGCCGCGCACCGGCAAGACGGTGATCCTGCAAAACATCGCCAAATCGATCACCACCAACCACCCCGAATGCTACCTGATCGTGCTTTTGATCGATGAGCGGCCGGAAGAAGTCACCGACATGCAGCGCACGGTGAAGGGCGAGGTCGTCTCCTCGACCTTCGATGAGCCGGCGACCCGCCACGTGGCGGTGGCGGAAATGGTGATCGAGAAGGCGAAACGCCTGGTGGAGCATGGCCGGGATGTGGTCATTCTCCTCGATTCGATCACGCGCCTGGGCCGCGCCTACAACACCGTGGTGCCGTCATCCGGCAAGGTGCTGACGGGCGGCGTCGACGCCAACGCGCTCCAGCGCCCCAAACGCTTCTTCGGTGCTGCGCGCAATATCGAGCAAGGCGGCTCGCTGACGATCTTGGCCACCGCGCTGATTGACACCGGCAGCCGCATGGACGAAGTCATCTTCGAAGAGTTCAAGGGCACCGGTAACTCGGAAGTCATCCTCGACCGCAAGATCGCCGATAAGCGCGTCTTCCCGGCGATCGACATCATCAAGTCCGGTACGCGCAAGGAAGAGCTTCTGGTTCCGAAAAAGGACCTCCAAAAGGTCTATGTGCTCCGCCGCATCCTCAACCCGATGGGCACGGTCGATGCGATCGAGTTCCTCTTGGATAAGCTGCGCCAGACCAAGAACAACGCCGAATTCTTCGACTCAATGAACACCTGAGCCAGGCTTGCGTCAATTCCGGCTTGATGCTCCCCTTTGGCGGGGAAATCGGCTTGGGGAATTGCAAATGGGGCCGGCAATTGTCATTGCGCTAGGACTCGCAGTTGGCGCGAGCGGCCTCGACCTAAGGGCAGGCTACGTTCTCTGCCTCAGAGATACCTACGATTGGGATAGCACGATTGCCGCTTGCACGGCCGTGATCGACTCCCCTGCCGCAACCGCTCATATGAAGTTTCGGGCCTATGGCCACCGGGCCGTAGCGCGCTTCCACGGCAAGCAGGACTATCCAGGATCCATCGACGACATATCCCAATCGATTGCGCTCGAGCCCGATAATGCGCGGGGTTATCAGGTAAGGGCTTCGATCCGCTACGAGCGCGAAGACTATGCCGCCGCGATTCCGGATCTCAATGAGGTGCTGTCGCGCGAGCCTGAAAATCGCGACGCATTGACCTATCGCTCGACATCTCTCTCGCGCACGAAGCGGCTCGACTTGGCGATTACCGACCAGAAGGAGGTTGTGCGCTTAAAGCCGGACGATGGAAATATGATTTGGACTCTGGCGGGCCTCTATGAGGAGGGGAAGGACTTCGATCACGCACGGGAAACCTATAACCGTGTGCTCGCCTTGGACCATGGCTGGGCCCGGGAGTTTCCGCCCGCATGCTTTGCCGACGATCCGCTTTACGACCTGGCAATGAACAGCTACCCAACGCCGGTCCTCAAGAATTGGCCGGCCTGCGAGAAGTCCGGGCGCTGAATCAATCAATGTGCGGTGGTTCTCGGTAGAGTTCCACGCGCATTTTCATCGCCCTGCGGCATTCGACGTGATGGGTTTTTTGCGGTGGAATGAGCCCGGGACGGTCCGGTGTGACGAGGACCGGTTCGGTTTCGCCCTCAAAGTGCGCAGCACCTTACCTTCGAAAACTCGCAACACGCCCCAGACGCCTTCCTTGGTGCGATGCTCGCGCCGATGGCTTCCGGCAACGTCGCTTCCGTCCAGACCGCGCTCACTTTGTAGGGTTCGGGCATCAGGCAACGAATTAGCACTCTTGGGCTATCGGCTGCTGGCTCAAATAAGGCTTGACGCCGCAATGGCTTAGATATTAGCTTAGCTAGACTTAGCTAAAACTTGAATCAAATTCGAGGCAATGGTCAAAACTGCCAACATCCACGCCGCCAAAACCCAGCTTTCCAAGCTGATCGAGGCCGCGCTTGCGGGCGAAGAGGTGATTATTCAGAAGGCGGGCAAACCAGCGGTGCGGCTTGCGCCAATCACGACCGTGACAAAGCGCAGAGAACCGGGTGCGTGGCACGGAAAAGTGCGTATGGCCCCCGATTTCGACGAAATGCCGGAGGCGAAGGCGCAATGAGCCTGCTTCTCGATACCCGCGTCCTCATCATGTGGCTTGCCGCGAGCCAGCGGCTTTCGCCTGAGCTCTCCGAGCGGATCAGCTCCGGCGAGGAGACGATCAATGTGAGCGCGGCCAGCCTGTTCGAGGTCGAGCTGAAGCGAACCGCGGGCAAGCTCTCCTGTCCAGACGATTTGCAGGCCCAGCTATCCGAGGCGGGCTTCAAGCTGCTGCCGATTACGCCGGATCACGCCGCCGCGGCCGGGCGTTTGCCGCTCCATCATGCCGACCCGATCGATCGGCTGATCATCGGCCAGGCGCAATGTGAGCGGCTGACGATCCTTACCGCCGACCCACGCTTCCGCGCCTACAATGTCGATTTGCTGATGGCCTAAAACGATGCCATCTTCGCCTGCACGCCTTGACGCAAGCGTTGCAAGAATCAACATTGATAAAAAATCAGGGAGGCGCGGGTGGCGCAGGACGGGGCCCCCAAAGAGGCTTGGGAAGCCGAGGGCCGCACGGTCCAAGGCACCATCAGCTATTTTAAGTCCGCGCCCGAAAGACCCACGTTTCACGCCCAAGACCATTCCCGCGACAATTGGCAGCCCGATATCCGCACCGTGACGTTTCATGATGCGCGCAGCTGGAAGACGCCGCCCTCGCTCGACCGCGAAGGCGTTTGCATCACCTCCGCCCCCACCGCGATCAAGAATTTCGAAGATCGCGAAGAGGTCGGCGCGAAATACAAGGGCGAGCTTGAGGAGATTCTCCGTGGCCAGCTTGGCGGCGCCAAGATCGCGAAAATCGTCGGCATGCGTGGCGGCAATATGCGCTTCTCGCCCGGGACCGATCGCTACAAGACCGGCATGAACAGCCAGCCCGCTCATTTCCCGCATGTCGACTGCACGATGCGCACGGCGACGGGCCTCGTTGATCACCCGCGCTTCGGCATCAGACGCGAGGAGCTGAAGCCCGGCCAGCGCCTTGTCGGCTACAATGTCTGGCGCGTCGTCAGCCAGCCGCCGCAGGATTGGCCGCTCGCCACCTGCGATGTGCGTACGCTGGCTTGGGACGATCTTGTGCTTGCCGACGGTGTTTACGACACGGGCCCCGAGCCTTGGGCGCGCGGCGAGGCCTATCTCGTCAAATGCAACCCCGCGCACAAATGGATCTATTTCAGCAATATGCGGCCGGGCGAGGCCATGGTCTTTCGCATGTACGAGGACAATGACCGCGGATATCCAGGGGCTGCGCATGTGGCCTTTGAAGATCCGAGCGCGCCGCCTGAGGCGATCCGCATCAGCGTCGAAGCGCGCGTCTACGCCATTTTCGACGAATAAGCGCCATGCCTGACTCATCAAATCTGACGCTGCCTTACGTCGACACCTGGATGAACTATGCCGGCGATATCAAGGGCCGCGCCCGCGTCGACGGGCAGGATTGGAGGCGCACCAATCTCGTGCTCGATAAGCGCGATGTGCGCATCTGCGACGCGCGCCCGATCAAGGATGAGCTTTCGCTCGATCGCGAAGGCTTCATTCTCACGACCAGCAAGACGAGCGTCGATTATTCCATCGACGATATGTCGAAGATCGCTCCTGCCTATCTCGCCGAGGTTGGCGCGCAGCTTAAGGCGCTCACGGGCGCCGATCTTGTGGTGGCGCAGAACACCGGGCTCCTCAAGCGCTACGCCGAGCGTGCGCGGGTCAAAGGGGTCGCCGGACCATCGCGCTGGGCGCATATGGACTACACCCATTATTCGGCAGGCAAGTGGATCGAATGGATCGAGGGCTGGCAAAACCTCAAGCTGCGCCATTATTCGCGCTATGTGGTTTTGCAGACTTGGCGCTGCGTCTCGCCGCCGCCGCAAGACAACGCGTTCGTCTTGTGTGATGCCTCGACGATCGATGGGAAGGATCTCATCGTTTTTGATGCGGTCATGCGCGAGCCGATTGGCGAGCCGGGCAATGCGTGGGAATCGCAGCTCTGCAAATACAACCCGGCCATGCGCTGGTACTATTTCCCGAATATGACGGCGGATGAGCTGATCGTGTTCAAAGCGCACGATACCGATAAATCGTGGAACGCTCAGCCGCTGCACAACTCGGCCGACATTCCCGGCCTGCCGCCGGATGCGCTGCCGCGCGCTTCGATCGAGGCGCGCTTCTTCGCGTTCTGGAACTGACCATGAGCGGCACGGTCGAGGCGCTGGTTCAATATTTCGGCTCGGCGCCGGAAAAGCCGACATTCCACGCCCAAGATCATCGCAACGACAATTGGCAGCCCGACATTCGCGTGATGAAATTTCACGATGCGCGGGGCTCTGCCGACCCGCCCACGCTCGAGCGCGAAGGGCTTGCCCTTGCCGAGCACAGAACCAAAGTGCGTGACTTTCGTGATCCGTCGGTGTCGGGCCCAATTTATCGCCGCGAGATCGAAGAGCTGGTGCAGGGAGTCACAGGCGCCGCGCGCGTCGTCGCCTATTCAAGCGGCCATATGCGGTTTTCGAAGCGCAATGACAACTACAAGACTGGACAAAATTCGCAGCCCGCGCATTTCCCGCATCTCGATTGCACCGAGCACACGACCGCCGGC
>JBAQHC010000504.1:0-2611 GCA_049288095.1 Alphaproteobacteria bacterium
GTGTTCGTGGTGCCCGGTTTTGTCGTCATCAGACCGAACGAATCGCTGGTGCTTCTATTCGCGGGCTCCTATCTCGGCACCGTGAACTCAACCGGCTTCTATTGGATCGTTCCGTTCACCTCGCGCCAGCGCGTCTCGCGCCGTGTCAACAATTTCAATACGAACACGACCAAGGTGAACGACAAAGCCGGCAACCCGATCGAGATCGCTGCCGTGATCGTGTGGCGCGTGAAAGACTCGGCGCGGGCGGTACTCAATGTGAATGACTATCGCGATTTTGTTTCGGTGCAAGGCGAAACTGCGGTGCGCTCGCTCGCTAGCCGCTTTCCTTACGATTCCGAAGAGGGCGCTGAATCTTTGCGCGGCTCGCCGGAGCAAATCTCAAGCGATTTGCAAAACGAGCTGGCGCAGCGTTTGGAGATCGCGGGCGTCGAAGTGCTTGAGGCACGCCTTTCGCACCTGGCTTACGCGCCTGAGATAGCGGTCGCGATGCTGCGCAAACAACAGGCTGAAGCTGTCGTGCGCGCGCGCCGCATCATCACGGCCAACGCGGTCGACATTGTCGAGCAGGCGATCAAGGCGCTCGGTGAGGGCGGCGTTGTCGCGCTCAACGACGAGGAGCGCGTGCGCCTGGTCAACAACCTCCTCGTTGCGCTGGTCTCCGAGCGCGACACGACGCCGGTGCTCGATTTGGGTCCGTAGTCAAACTAAGTCCCCCTCCCTATGGGAGGGGTTAGGGGAGGGATAGAGCTTGCCGCATACGCGCTGCCAATCCCCCTCCCTGCCTCCCCCAGAGGGGGAGGGAAATCTGACCCTCAATAAGCGTATTCCTTGAACAAGGGCTCGACGGAGCGGCCCCAAGTGGATTCGTAGCGGCGGAGCATTTCTTCCGCATGCGTCGTGCCGCGATCGACCGTTTCGAACAACGGATCAAGGAATAAGGCTTCATTGTCCGATCGGTCGGCGCGCTTACGCGCAACAAGGCCCGAGCGCGAAATTTCCAGAACCTCGCGCGCGAGCTCCTGCATCGTCCGTCCACGGATTTTGGCCTTGAGCGCCTGCGCCGGCACATCATCGCGCAATTTCTGGCGTTCTTCCGCAGTCCAGGACTTCACCAAATCCCACGCCGCATCGAGCGCGGCCTGGTCGTAGATAAGACCGACCCAGAACGCTGGCAATGCGCAAATCCGCGCCCAAGGCCCGCCATCGGCGCCGCGCATTTCGATGAATTTCTTCAGGCGCACTTCCGGGAAGATTGTCGTCAAATGATCCGCCCAATCGCTCATCAAAGGCTTTTGGCCCTCCAAGCCTTCGAGCCTGCCATCCATGAACTTCTTGAATGAGCGGCCCGAGACGTCTTTGTAGGCGCCGTCGCGATAGACGAAATACATCGGCACATCGAGGGCATAATCGACCCAGCGCTCAAAGCCGAAGCCTTGCTCGAATACGAACGGCAGCATGCCGGTTCGGTCCGGGTCGACGTCCTTCCAGATCTGGCTGCGGGTCGAGAGATAGCTCGTGGGTTTACCTTCCAAGAACGGCGATGAGGCGAAGAGCGCGGTCGCGACCGGTTGAAGCGCGATCCCCACGCGCATCTTCTTCACCATGTCGGCTTCCGACGAAAAATCCAGATTCACCTGAATCGTCGTTGTGCGGAACATCATGTCGAGCCCATGCCCGCCACGCTTGGGCATATAGGAGCGCATGATGTTGTAGCGCCCTTTGGGCATCATCGGCGTTTCAGCAAGCGTCCATTTCGGCGAGGAACCGACACCCAAGAAGCCGAGGCCGAGCCGCCGGCCGATGGTTTCGGTCTGATAGAGGTGAGTCTGAATTTCTTCGCACGTCTTGTGCAGCGTTTCGAGCGGCGCGCCGGAAAGCTCCAATTGCCCGCCCGGCTCCAAGCTAATCGCCGCACCATCCTTTTTAAGCCCGATGATATTTGCGCCTTCAAGGATCGGCTCCCAGCCAAACTCCTTGAAGCCTTCGAGCATCGCTTTGATGCCGCGCTCGCCTTCGTAGGGAATAGGCGAATTGTCTGCTTTGTTGAATCCGAACTTTTCGTGCTCGGTGCCGATGCGCCAGGCCGATTTGGGTTTGCAGCCGGCTTCGAGATATCGCACGAGATCATCGCGCGACCCGATAGGCATCCCCCCTTCTTGTGGCACGGACATTCGACTTACTCCGCCCTTTGGTTTTAGCTTGCGCCCTTTGGGTTCGCGAATTGGCTATAGGATAACCAGCTTTGCGTACACAAGTGACTCACGCCGCGCCTTGATTTAAATCGCCGAGCACCGCCTGCCAAAGTGTGAGGGCCATCACAGCAGCTGTCTCTGCCCTTACGACGCGCGGCCCAAGCGAAACGGCAAGCGCATTCGGTAACACGTCAAGCCGAGTTTGCTCGGCAGGCGAGAAGCCGCCTTCGGGTCCGATCAAGATTGCCCAAGGGCCCGATTTATTACGCGCAGTTTGGAGCGTTTCTAACGTAGCCTTGCGCGCGGTCGTCGCACCGCGCTCGTCGCAATAGAGCAGCGGCTTTGCCGCCCAAGACTCAAGAAAGGCATCAAGCCTCATCGGCTCTGCAATCAAAGGCACCGAAAGGCGCCAAGAC
>JBAQHC010000505.1:0-2040 GCA_049288095.1 Alphaproteobacteria bacterium
GCGCGCGCCGTGCGGCCGATGCGGTGGACGTAGCTCTCGGGAACGTGCGGCAGGTCGTAGTTGATGACGTGCGTCACCTCGTCGATGTCGATGCCGCGCGCGGCGATGTCCGTCGCCACGAGCCCGCGGATGCGGCCGGCCTTGAAGGCGCCGAGCGCGGCCTCGCGCTGTCCCTGGCTCTTGTTGCCGTGGATCGCCGCGACCTTGATGCCGGCGGCGTCCAGGTGGCGCGCGACCTTGTCGGCGCCGCGCTTGGTGCGCGTGAAGACGAGCGTGCGCCGCAGCGCCGGATCGGCGAACAGCTCGACCAGCAGCGACGGCTTGCTCGGCGCATCGACGTGGATGACGCTCTGCTTGACGCGATCGGCAGTCTTGGCGACAGGGGTGACCGCGACGCGCTCGGGGTTACGCAGCATCTCGGCTGCAAGCGCGCCGATCTCCTTCGGCATGGTTGCCGAGAAGAACAGGCTCTGGCGCTTGGCCGAGAGCTTGGAGAGGATTTGCCGGATCGGCCGGATGAAGCCCATGTCGAGCATCTGGTCCGCCTCGTCGAGAACGAGGATCTCGGTGCCCGACAGCACGACGCTGCGCTCCTCCAAGTGCTGGATGAGCCGGCCGGGTGTGGCGACGAGAATATCAACACCGCGGCTGACGGCGTTGACCTGCGGCCGGTGCGGGACGCCGCCGTACATCAGCGCGACTGTCACGTTCAAGTGGCGCCCGTAGGTCTTGAAGCTCTGCGCGATCTGTGTCGCAAGCTCACGCGTCGGCGACAGGATGAGCGCACGCGCGCCCTGGCGCAAAGCCGGACGGCGGTTGGCGGCAAGCCGATGCAGAATTGGCAGCGCGAAGGCCGCCGTCTTGCCGGTTCCGGTCTGAGCGATGCCAAGCAGGTCCCTGCCGGCAAGCACGCCCGGAATGGCCCGCGCCTGGATGGGCGTCGGCGTCGTGTAGCCTTCAGCTTCGAGCGATTTCAAAAGGGCTGGGTTCAGCCCCAGTTGGCAAAAGGTGGTCAATTGATGTTCTTTCATATAGCCGCACGACGAGGCCGGCCGAACACGGTCGGCCGAACGCGCGTGAACGCGGCTGGTCCAGGGGACGCCCCGCGTGTCCTGGGCTGTCATGTGAGGGAAGTGTCAGAGGCGCTCAACAGGGAGGACGAACGAGAGGCCGATCTTCTTCGAAGGGCCCTAACCCAAGTCCTTTTCACGCGGCTGGAGCGCCGATGTTCACTCAAGCTTCTCTCAAGTGATGGGCGCTTATTTCACAACGAGGGGCAAATAGCAAGGAACTTCGGGGAGGGCTAGGCAGATGCAATCGGCAGCGCCAACCCCCATATTATGATGCATGGCTGATTTTGATTATGCGGCTCCGGCCGAGGTGTTTGCCTGCAGAAGCCGGGGCTCCAGTCCGCGCCCCGTGACCTATCGCAGGTTTGACTCCGGTGCCGAGGCGATCCGTTTCGCTATCGAGGAGCTTCCCTCGGATGTGCTGTTTGGCACCGTGCTCGAGGTTAATGAGCAAAGATTCGACGCTGCCCAGATCCGCAAGCTTTACGAGAG
This sequence comes from Alphaproteobacteria bacterium, assembly GCA_049288095.1. Taxonomy (GTDB): domain Bacteria; phylum Pseudomonadota; class Alphaproteobacteria; order CAWBKL01; family CAWBKL01; genus CAWBKL01. The sequence goes on from JBAQHC010000505.1 coordinate 1,563, forward strand.
CAAAGCTTATCCGCTGCAGCGACGTATTGCCTAAGGCGTGCAATCCTGACGACATCAGATGTCGCAAGCTGAAAGCATGGCATGCCATTCTCTGATGCTTCCTATGATCCTCAAACGCTGGCTTTGTTAACGCAAGCGTTTGAAGAGGCTTGGCGCGAGGTTCAGACGTGCCATTCCGGCAGAACGGCGGACGATTTGGTGACGACGCGCAAAATGATGGCGCTGAAAATCATGACTGCAGCAAACAAGGGCGAGCTTGATCCAGAGCGCCTAAGGCTCCTGGCCCTGCGAGCTGTCGATGGCCGAAACTTCGATTGACCGAACGGCGCCACTGTCTCCATCGCCAGCTCCCCCACAAATGCATTGCCTTTCCTGTGTTGGAGGCTCATAGAGATACGAGCCGGCGCGCCCCTAGCTGGAGCGTGCCCTCGGTGATTGAGGTTTCGCCGACTGACCCATGCGGTCGATCGCCTTTCCC
>JBAQHC010000506.1:0-1796 GCA_049288095.1 Alphaproteobacteria bacterium
ACGCCGACCGTGGAGGTGTAGGAGTAGGTCGCATCGTATATCGTCGCCGGCACCTCGGCGAGGTTCACGTCCAAGAGGTAAGTGTCGGGGTTGTTGATGTCCAGCACGCTGGTCAAGGTGCCGCCTGCTGGGGGCGCGGCAACTATCTGGAACTCCACCCAGAACAGGCTGCCTCCTCCCGGAGGCCTCGAATCGCTACCCAGTAAGGATTCAGCTTCCATCAGTAAGCCCGCAGTGTTATCGATTATCGGCGTGGTAGCTACGGTTGTGTGACCTGCAAAGAACTGGCTTGTCCCCACACCCGTGAGACCTGTTCTGGCCACGTGAATCTGAGTGGGGTCGAAGAGCATCTTCACCTGCCACGCGAAGGTGCTGCCGCTGCAGTTGGCGAAAACGGTGACGTTGAACCTGTCTCCCACCGAAGTCGTGCTGGCGTCGAAACTCAGCACCGATGGAAAAATCACTACAGTTGCCTGCGAAACAGGTGGAGACACTGACTGGTAAGAGTAGGTTGCCCCGTAGTTTGCCGTGGGCACTACATTCAGGTTTGGATCCAACAAAAACGTGTCGGGGTTGTTGATGTCCAGAGTGCTTGACAGCATGCCACCTGACGGCGGCGCGGCAACTATCTGAAACTCCACCCAGATGAGGCTGCCATTTCCAGCTGGTCTCAGGTCGTTTCCAATCAGCGATTCGCCCATTATTAAATAGCCCGCTGAGTTGTCGATTATTGGAGTTATGGGCACGGTCATGTGGCCTTGGAAGAACATACTCGTGGATCCGCCTGTGTAACCCGCCCGGGCAGCGGTAATCTGCGACGAGTCAAAGTACATCTTCACCTCCCACGTGAACGTGTCGACCGATGTGCCCACCCAGACGGTGACGTTGAACTTGTCCCCCACAAATGTTGAATCCGTGTAGAAGGCCAACGTTGATGGAGCAACAAACATGACGCTGGTCGATGGTGGCGGCGTTGTTCCTGAGATGATTATGGTAGTACCGTACACGTTTGGTATCGGGATTTCGTTCAAGTCAGGGTCGAGGACGTAGCTGTTTACTCCCACAAAGTCAATGGTCAGGTTGGCACTCGGCGCGGCGACCAACATGAACTCAGTCCAGAACAAGCTTCCAGCTCCTGGTCCACGAGAGTCCGCGCCCAGCAACGACTCGCCCAACATCACAGTACCCGCCACATTGTCGATGATTGCCGACGTTGGTATAGTTGAGTGACCCGCGAAGAACTGGCTTACGCTTCCTCCCGTGTACCCTGCTCGAGTAGCGTTGAAGTACGCTGGGTTGAAAGAGAGCTCGCCCTGCCACGTGAAACAGGAGACAGTCAAGTTTACCCAGGCTGTAACGTTGAACATGTATCCGATGCCCACCTCGCTGAGATTGAGCCCAAGGTTAGACGGCTCAGTCCACAACGCATCAGCGGGCTGTCCGTTCGCGATTAGCACATGCAGGCTCGTCTCATTGCTATTTTCTCCACTTATGATCTTGGATTCTGCTTCTAGAGTGTACGCACAAAGAATCAACAGAATAGCTAGTGATACTAGTATCTTTGACAATGATTTTCTCATTCTCGTTTCACCTGGAGGTAGCCTCTGTCTAGTTCTCTTTTTAAGTTTTATGGAACGCTCTTCTATTGCTTCAGCGCATGTCGATTTTGAAATATTCACGGCATCGAGCTATTTCACCTACAACTTCTAGCACGTCCAGCGCGCCGGCGCGATTATGCCTTACTCGTATGGAAATAAGCACATGCCTAACCGCTTGTAGCGCGCGCTCATTATTGT
>JBAQHC010000507.1:0-2199 GCA_049288095.1 Alphaproteobacteria bacterium
TCCATCATCAGAATGCTTTCGCCTATCTGCGCTCCATCGGCCGGCGGATCCGCGAACAGTGCCGAGGAATTGCACACGAAGACACGAAGAGGTTAGCGCTGGCGGCAAAGCCGCCGTATATCTTTGGGCGCGGACGGCAATGGCGCTGCGCCTGCGGCGCGCATAGGCATCTTCGTGTCTTCGTGTGCCCCAACCCTTCTGTGATTTCTCCGCGTCTCCGCGTGAATCCTCCTAGCGTGTCCACCAGGGCTCGGGCGCGAGCTTGAATGCCGCCGCATCCTCGATCACCGCGCCGAGCTGGAACAGCGTCGCTTCATCGAGCGGCTTGCCAATCAGCTGCAGGCCGAGCGGCAGACCATCCTTCGAAAGCCCCGCGGGCACGCACATGCCAGGCAACCCCGCAAGGTTCGCTGTCACCGTGAACACATCGTTCAAATACATGGCAATCGGATCATCCGACTTCTCGCCCGCCGCGAACGCGGCAGACGGCGTTGCCGGCGTCAGGATCGCATCGACCGATTTCCACGCTTCTTCAAAGTCGTTGAAGATCAGCCGGCGCAATTTCAGCGCCTTGGTGTAATAGGCGTCGTAATAGCCGGCGGAGAGCACGTAGGTGCCGATAAGAATACGCCGCCGCACTTCGGCGCCGAAACCCGCGCCGCGCGTCTCCTCATACATTCCGGTGATGTCTGCGCCGGGAACGCGCAGGCCATAGCGCACGCCGTCATAGCGCGCGAGATTGGACGAGGCCTCGGCAGGTGCGACAATGTAATAAGCGGGCAGCGCATATTTGGTGTGTGGGAGCGAAATCTCTTTGATCTCCGCACCCGCCGCCTTCAACCAATCGATGCCCTTCTGCCAAAGCGCATCGATCTCCGGATCCAATCCGTCGAGCCGATACTCCTTGGGGATGCCGATGCGCACACCCTTCACGCTCTTGCCGATCGCCGCTTCGTAATCGGGCACGGGCTCGTTGAGCGAGGTTGAATCCTTCGGGTCGTGCCCCGCCATCGCATGCAACATGATCGCCGCATCGCGCACGGTCTTGGTCATCGGCCCCGCCTGATCGAGCGATGAGGCAAACGCGACAATGCCCCAGCGCGAGCAGCGCCCGTAGGTTGGCTTGATGCCGACAATGCCCGTGAGTGCGGCCGGCTGACGGATCGAGCCGCCTGTGTCTGTGCCGGTCGCGCCTAAGCATAAATGCGCAGCCACAGATGCTGCCGAACCGCCCGAGGAGCCACCGGGAACGAGCGCGGTGTTGTCGAGCGCGCCATTGCGTTTGCGCCGCCACGGATTGATGACGGGGCCGTAGAAGCTCGTCTCGTTGGACGAGCCCATTGCGAACTCATCCAAATTGACTTTGCCGAGCATGTTTGCGCCCGCCGCCCAAAGATTGGCGGTAACAGTCGATTCATAAACCGGCTTGAAGCCATCCAGAATGTGCGACGCCGCCGTCGTCAGCACGCCTTTGGTGCAGAACAGATCCTTGATGGCGAGCGGAATGCCCTCCAGCGGCCGCGCTTCGCCCTTGGCGATGCGCGCATCCGACTCCTTGGCCATGGCAAGTGCCCGGTCGGGCGTCTCGGTGATGAAGGCATTGAGCGTGCGCGCCTTCTCGACCACGGCGACATGGGCCTTGGCAAGTTCGGTCGCCGAGACTTCCTTTTTCTTCAGCTTATCGCGTGCACTTGCGAGTGTAAGGCCGCTGATGTCAGTCATTTGCGAGTCTCCTCAGAGCTCGCAATTGCGCCCTCTCCCTCGGGGAGAGGGCTACACAAGTCGCAATCCCGCGCGTGACTGGTGAGGGGTTTTGAACAGGCGCATTCGCGTTTTGAAAACCCCTCACCCATCCTCTCCCCGAGGGAGAGGAGTTGTTTCTTTCAGCGGCGGCGAAAACCAACATCACTCGATCACCTTGGGCACGGTGAAGAACGTGTCCTCATGGTTCGGGGCGTTGCGCACGATGTCTTGCTCATAGCCGCCATCGGTCACGACGTCTTCGCGCATCTTGAGCTTCATCGCGATCGCCGTGGTCATCGGCTCGACATTCGCGGTGTCGAGCTCGCCCAATTGCTCGACCCAATTGAGCAGCTTGGAAAGCTCATCAGCCATCGGCGCAACCGCGCTCTCAGGCAGTTTGATCCGCGCCAATCGCGCGATCTTGCGCACAGTTTCTTCGTCAACCGCCATGGAAAT
>JBAQHC010000508.1:0-6344 GCA_049288095.1 Alphaproteobacteria bacterium
CCCTCTGGAAAGCCATCGGACGCATCATCGATCTCTTCCCGCCGAACGAATGCGACAACTTCTTCAAACACGCCGGATATGGACGCGATTAAGTGGAAATTGCTCTAAGCCGCGGCGTCAATGACAATGCCCTCTCCCGCGGGGAGAGGGCAGCACTTGAATCGTGGTCGGGTGAGGGGGTCGAAAGTCTCACCAGCGCTCCTGGAAAACCCCTCACCCAGCTCCGGCTAAAGCGAGCACAAGATCGCGCTCGCTAAGCCTGCGCAACCCTCTCCCCGCGGGAGAGGGAACGGCGCAGCTCTATTCCGGCTTCTGCGCCATGAGCGAAAGCGCGAGCGGAAACGGCACGACGCCCGGCGGCAGGCGGAAGAGATCTTTGCCGTCCGGGATCACCGAGGGAAATTGCCGTGAAGGTGCACGCTCATGCTCGTGGAGGAACACGAGCGTGAGGCCTACATCGAGGAGTGAACCGACGATTTCCGAAACCGGATGAATCCATTCCCGTGTTTCGGGTGAGGCGAGTGGCGTTGCATCGCCCGTATAGGTGGTGCCCGTCTCAAAGGCGAGAGGTTTGTCGGGCGTCGTGCGCCAGCCAAACCGTGGCTCGATCCGGCCATCCACCTCTTCGTACATATTGGCGGTTGGGTGAAAGTCGGAGAAGTAAAACCGCCCGCCGGGTTTTAAGACGCGCGCGATTTGCTCCGCCCACGGACGAAGATCGGGCAGCCAGCAAATCGTGCCCCATGTCGTGTAGACGAAATCGAACGGGCCCGGCGCCAATCGTGCCGTGTCATAGACATTGCCTAGGGTAAAGGTCGCCGGAATACCGAGCTCGACCGCGAGCTTGCGCGCTTCTTCGATGGCCGGTGCGCTGAAATCGATCCCCGTAACGCGCGCGCCGCGCCGCGCCAGCGACAGTGTGTCGAGCCCGAAATGGCATTGCAGATGCACGAGATCGAGCCCGCTGACGTCGCCGATTTCGCCGGCTTCGATGGCGTGCAGCTTGTCGGCGCCGCGCTTAAAGCCTTTGAGGTCATAAGATCCGGTCGCGTCGCGCACGTGGATCGCTACGCGCGAATTCCAGTTGCGCCGGTTGATTTCCATCTGGTCTGTCATGACAGCTCTCGTCATTGCGAGGAGACCTTCGGTCGACCAAGCAATCCAGAGTCTCGCGCGTCTGAGATTGCCTCCCATGGATTGCTTCGGCCTTCGGCCTCGCAATGACGAAAGACAAGTGTCTTGGCTCAGCGACTAGTAGCCGCCGCCGGGGCCTTGGCCCGGGCCGCTGTTGCCAGCGCCGGCGGGCAACGGCGAACGGCCGATATTGCCGAACATCTGCTCCCAGAACGAAAGCTCGCGGCCGCGGGTCGGCGTCGTTGCCTTCACTGGATCGACCCTGTGCATGTCGGCCTCGCTATAGCGCTTCACGCCCTTCACGTGGTCATCATCGTCGAACGTCACTTCGATGATGTCTTCCTTGGTCGTCCACGGCTCGTACCAGATCACCTGCTCTTGCGTCGCCGAAACGTAATACCAAGTGTCGGTGTCGAATGAAGATCTGATGGTCGGCGTGCCCAGGCGGTCGGAGATGGTCTGCTTGGTATCGACACCCACCGAGATCGCCTGGGTGCGCGTCGGGTCGGCAAAATAGCCGCGCTGGCTGATCGTCGGCGCGCAGGCACTAAGCCCCGCGGCGAGTGTTAAGGCCAAGGCGAACCCTGGCTTTTGCGCAAGCGACATGATGACCCTCAAACCCGCGTCCGGATTGACCTACAGCCCTCGCGCCTTAAGTTCAAGCGCGCTGTCGATCAAGACTGAATGATGTCGCCGCTCGCCAAGATCAGAAATTGGCTCAAGCCCGCGCCCGAGGCGCTGGTTGCGCGCGCGCTGTTCACCGAGGCGATGGCGGCGGCGCGGACGCCGGAATTCTATCTGCAAGGCGGGGTTGCCGACTCGATTGATGGACGCTTCGACCTCGTGGTCGTTCACCTGATTCTCATCATGCACCGCCTTAAGCGAGAGGGTGAGGAGGGCAAGGACCTCGCCCAGCGCCTTTTCGACATTGCCTTCGCCAATTTCGACGAAGCTCTGCGCGAGATGGGCGTTGGCGATCTCACGGTTCCCAAGCGCATCCGCAAAATGGCCGAGGCGTTTTACGGCCGCATCGAGGTCTATGAAGACGCCCTGGCGACCGGGGGTGAAGCCGCCTTTGCCGAAGCGCTGCGCCGCAATCTCTATCGCGGCAAGGAAATCTCCGAGCCCGCGCTGGCTTGGACGGCGGAGGCCATTCTCGGATTTCTCGCCCGCCTGGAGGCGAGCACGCGGGCCGGTTTGCTTTCGGGCAGAATCGCAAACAGTGGGGCTGCGCCATGACCGAGGTGGTGCCCTTTAGTTGGATTGTTCCGCTCACTGATCTTCCGCCCGCCGGCCGCGAGATCAGCCGTACGCTGAACGAGGCGGAATGTGCGCTGCTCGCGAAGCATGCCGGTATCGAGGCCGTGAGCGCGCTGGCGGCCAAGGGCCAAGTCAAGCCTTGGGCGAACGGCATCGAGGTTGAGGTTAGTTTTATCGCCGATGTCGTGCAGGCGTGCGTTGTGACGCTCGAGCCCGTTCCGGATCACATAAAGGGCGCCTTCGCGCGCCGCTATCTCCCTGGCCTCGATGAGGCGGAGAGCGGCGCGATCGACCTGTCGCCGGATGAGCAGGAACCGCCCGAGCCGCTCGTGGGCGATGCGATCGATCTTGGGCCGACGCTGGCGGAGGAGCTGATCCTTGCCCTCAACCCCTACCCTCGTGCTCCGGGCGCGGCGGTGCAGGAGCAAGCGCACGACACGGCCGGCGCCTCGCCATTTGCCGTTTTGGAGCGCCTCAAGCCCAAATCCTAGGGGTAGGGGTGGCGCAAACCCCATAAATTCCTGTTGTCTCGCGCGGGGAAGTCGGTATCGTGCGCGCGAGATGGCGGTCCCCGGGGCCGCCTTTGGCATTCGGCCGGGCAAGAGCCCTGGGTCAGTGATAATCGAGAGTTGAAATGGCAGTTCCCAAGCGAAAAAAGACGCGTTCGCGCCGCGATATGCGCCGTTCGCATGATGCGCTCGCACCCTCGGCCTATTCCGAGTGTTCCAATTGCGGTGAGCTCAAGAGGCCGCATCATGTCTGTGGCCATTGCGGGCATTATGATGGCCGCGAGGTGGTTCCTGTCAGCGCCGCGAGCTAAGCGGGCGGGCATGGTCCCGCGAAGGCTGAGTTGATTGCTCGCGCTGAACGGATGACCGAAGAAGCAGAATGCATTCTGTCGATCGATGCCATGGGCGGCGATACTGCGCCGCAAATGGTGATTGACGGGCTCGCAATCTCCACGATTCGCCACCCCAAGGTTCGCTTTCTCCTCCACGGTGATGAGGCGCGCATTGCCCCGCTGGTGGCCCGCCACCCTGTGCTCAAATCGCGCTCAGAAACTCGTCACGTCGCCGAAATGGTCGCCATGGATGAAAAGCCCTCGGCGGCACTTCGGCGCAAGGACGTCACCAGCATGTGGCGCTCGATCGCCTCGGTGAAAGACGGCGAGGCAAAGGCCATCGTCTCGGCCGGCAACACGGGCGCGCTGATGGCGATGGCGCGCATGATCTTGAAACCGATGCCTGGCATCGATCGGCCCGCCATCGCGGCGCTGTGGCCAAATCCGCGCGGTGAAAGTGTGGTGCTCGATGTCGGCGCGAATATCGGGCCCGATGAGCGCCAGCTCGTCGACTTTGCGATTCTGGGCGAGGCCTACGCGCGGGTGATCATGGGGCTCGAACGGCCTTCGGTTGCGATCCTCAATATCGGCGCCGAGGAAGTGAAGGGCAATGAAGCGGTGAAAGCCGCCGCGGCTGATATTCGCGCGAGCGGCATCGACATGAACTTCTATGGCTTTGTCGAGGGCGATGACATTAGCCTCGGCACGGTCGATGTTGTCGTGACTGACGGCTACACCGGCAATGTCGCGCTCAAGACCGCAGAAGGTGCGGCAAAGCTGATTTCGAATTATCTTTCCAACGCAATTCGCCGCTCGTTGTTTGCGAGGATCGGCTATGTGTTTGCTTCGGGGGCGTTTAAAACCTTGCGCGAAAAAATGGATCCGCGTTCGCTGAATGGCGGCGTGTTCTTGGGCCTCAATGGCGTCGTCGTCAAAAGTCACGGCGGCACCGACGGCTTGGGTTATGCCTCTGCGGTCGATCTTGCGATCGATGTGGCCAAGAGCGATATCGCATCGAAAATTCAGTCGCGGCTCAATGAAATCAAATCACATCGTCCGCTGACGGCGCTTGAGCGCATGCAAGCAGAGCAAGGCGCGGTCGCGGCGGTGGGGCCATGAAGCGCTCTGTAATTCTGGGGTGCGGCTCCTACGTTCCCGAGCGCGTGATGACGAATGCGGATCTCGCAAAGATTGTCGACACGAGCGATGAGTGGATCACGGAGCGCACCGGCATCAAGGAGCGCCACATCGCTGCCGCCGGTGAAAAGACGTCCGACCTTGCACTCAAAGCCGCCGAAGCCGCGCTCAAAGACGCCGGCATCTCGGCACAGGAAATCGATCTCATTGTGCTCGCGACCGCGACGCCCGATCTCACTTTCCCTTCGACGGCAACCACCGTTCAGGCGCTGCTTGGCCTTACGCATGGAGCGGCCTTCGACCTTCAAGCCGTGTGCTCCGGCTTCATCTATGCGCTCGCAACCGCCGATAATTTTCTCAAAGCAGGGCAGTTCAGGACCGCGTTGGTGATCGGCGCAGAGACTTTCTCGCGCATTCTCGATTGGCAGGACCGTGCGACTTGCGTGCTGTTCGGCGACGGCGCGGGGGCGGTTGTTCTGCGTACGGAAGAAGGCCGGGGCACCACCGATGACCGTGGCATTCTCTCGACCTGCCTTTTCTCGGACGGCCGCTATCGCGATCTCTTGTATGTCGATGGTGGGCCTTCGGCGAGCGGAACCGTCGGCCATTTGCGCATGGAAGGCAAAGAAGTCTTCAAGCATGCGGTCACCAACATCGCGAGCGCGATCGAGGCCGCGGCCGACGCCGCTGGCGTCAAGGTCACTGATGTCGATTGGTTCGTCCCACACCAGGCGAATCGACGTATTCTGCAGGCGACGGCGAAGCGATTGAGGATATCCGATGAGCGTGTCGTCACGACAATCGAGAAGCACGGCAACACATCGGCCGCATCGGTTCCGCTTGCGTTCGACGTGGCGGTCAAGGACGGGCGCATCAAGCGCGGCCAACTCGTGCTTTTCGAGGCCATGGGCGGCGGCTTCACCTGGGGCGCGGCGCTCGCCCGGTTCTGAGGGCCGGTTCAAACGAATTCTGAGAGAATTCGTCCATCTCCTTGATAGACCGATGGTTTTTGGGCAAGCTTGCCTTCCGATTCGAGGGAGGCGCGGGTGGCCGAACTAGGCAAGCAAACTCTGACGCGGGCGCAACTCAGCGAAGCCGTCTACACAACCGTTGGCCTCTCGCGCACGGAATCGGCCCAGCTGGTAGAGCGTGTGCTAGGCGAGATCGCCGATAGCCTGATGAAGGGCGAGACGGTGAAGCTCTCCTCGTTCGGCTCGTTCGCGGTGCGCCAGAAGGGCGGGCGCGTCGGGCGCAATCCAAAAACCGGTGAAGAAGTTCCGATCGAGCCGCGGCGCGTTTTGGTGTTTCGGCCGTCGCATGTCTTGAAAGACCGGGTGAACGCTGCGCTTGCGGGCGCAGCCAAGTAGAATTGAGGCGAGTGATATGAGCCAAAAGAGCCCCGAAGCTTTCCGCACGATCAGCGAAGTCGCCGATGAGCTCGATGTGCCGCAGCATGTTTTGCGGTTCTGGGAGAGCAAGTTTACGTCGGTGAAGCCTTTGAAGCGCGGCGGCGGCCGGCGCTATTACCGCCCGGGCGATGTCGATGTTCTGCGCGGCGTGAAGACTTTGCTTTACAGCGAGGGCTACACGATTAGAGGCGTGCAGAAGGTGTTCCGGAATCAAGGCGTGCGTTATGTCGCCGATGTCGGCCAAAGCGGCGTGCAGCAGCTTGCGCGCGCCAGCGCTCCGATCGCTGCGGCTGCTCCGGCGGTTGCTCCGTCCACGGAGAGTGTTGACGCACGCGCAACGCGCGAGCCCGCGCAATTGAGCCTTGTCGAGCCCGCGCCTTTGAAGCTCGCAACGCTCGAGCGGCGCAAATTGCAGCAGCGGCTCGATGCGCTCGTGAAACTGCGCGGCGAGATCACCCGTGCGCTCGCCGCACGCGACGCGCGCCTCTCACCCCCGCCGGAACGCCGCCTCGCCAAGGCTTGACTCAGTTCCCTCTCCCTTCAGGGAGAGGGAAGGGTGAGGG
>JBAQHC010000509.1:0-4375 GCA_049288095.1 Alphaproteobacteria bacterium
GTTCACCCTTGACGATGGCCTCGTAGGTGTTCACGCGGCCCTGCACATCGTCGGACTTGACCGTCAGCATTTCCTGCAGAGTGTAGGCGGCGCCATACGCTTCAAGCGCCCACACTTCCATTTCGCCGAACCGCTGTCCGCCGAACTGTGCCTTGCCGCCCAACGGCTGCTGCGTGACGAGGCTGTAAGGACCGATCGAGCGCGCATGGATCTTGTCATCGACAAGATGATGAAGCTTCAAAAGGTGCTTGTAGCCGACCGTCACCTTGCGCTGGAAGGCTTCACCGGTTTGACCATCCCACAGGGTGACCTGCCCGGTCTCGCTCAGACCGGCCTTCTTCAGCATCTCGACGATGTCGGGCTCGCGCGCGCCGTCGAACACCGGGCTTGCGACCGGCACGCCCTTCGAGAGGTTCTTGCCGAGCTCCATGAGATCCTTCTCATCGGACGGCAATTCCTGATCCTTGCCGAAGATACCGGTGAGATGATCCTTAAGCGGCTTGAGCTTGCCGGAGCGGCGCGCCTCGTTGACGAGATCGCCGATTTGCTTGCCAAGGCCCGCACAGGCCCAGCCCAAATGGGTCTCCAGGATCTGGCCGACATTCATGCGCGAAGGCACGCCAAGCGGATTGAGCACGAGATCGACATGCGTGCCGTCCTCGAGGAACGGCATATCCTCGATCGGCGCGATCTTGGAGATGACGCCCTTGTTGCCGTGACGGCCAGCCATCTTGTCGCCCGGCTGCAACTTGCGCTTCACCGCGACGAACACCTTGACCATTTTCATCACGCCCGGCGGCAATTCATCGCCGCGGCGCAATTTCTCGACCTTGTCCTCGAACCACTTGTCGAGAGTGCGCTTGCTCTCGTCGAACTGCTTCTTGAGCGCCTCAGCCTCGGCCATCGCCTGCTCGTTCTTGAGGCCGAACTCCCACCATTGTCCGTGGGTGTATTCGGCGAGCAGATTTTCCGTGATGCGCGTTTCGCCCTTGATACCCTTCGGGCCCGAAGAAGCGGTCTTGTGCAACAGGATGTCGTGCAAGCGGCCGTAGATATTGCGCTCGAGGATCGCAAGCTCGTCGTCACGGTCTTCCGACAGACGGGCAATTTCCTCACGCTCGATCTGCATCGCGCGCTCGTCCTTATCGACGCCATGACGGTTGAACACGCGCACTTCGACGATCGTGCCGTTGACACCCGGCGGGAGCCGAAGCGATGTATCGCGCACATCCGATGCCTTCTCACCGAAGATAGCGCGCAGGAGCTTCTCTTCGGGCGTCATCGGCGACTCGCCTTTCGGCGTGATCTTGCCGACGAGAATGTCGCCCGGTTGAACCTCGGCGCCGATATAGACGATGCCGGCTTCGTCCAAGTTCTTGAGCGCCTCTTCGCCGACATTCGGAATGTCGCGCGTGATTTCCTCAGGCCCAAGCTTGGTGTCGCGCGCCATGACCTCAAACTCCTCGATATGGATCGAGGTGAAGACGTCATCGCGCACGATGCGCTCGGAGATGAGGATCGAATCCTCGAAATTGTAACCGTTCCACGGCATGAACGCGACGAGCACGTTGCGGCCAAGCGCGAGCTCGCCAAGATCCGTCGACGGACCATCAGCGATGATGTCGCCCGCAACAACCTTGTCACCGACACGCACCAGCGGACGCTGATTAATGCAGGTGTTCTGGTTCGAGCGCTGGAACTTGAGCAAGTGATAAATGTCGACACCGGGCTTTGCCGCATCGGTCTCTTCGGTCGCGCGGATGACGATACGCTTGGCATCGATCTGATCGACGATGCCCGTGCGGCGTGCTGCAATCGCGGCGCCTGAATCGCGCGCCACGACATCCTCAAGGCCAGTGCCGACAAGCGGCGCGTCGTTCTGCAGGAGCGGAACGGCCTGCCGCTGCATGTTCGATCCCATAAGCGCGCGGTTCGCGTCATCGTTCTCAAGGAACGGAATGAGCGCGGCCGCAACGGACACAAGCTGCTTCGGCGACACGTCGATATAATCGACCTTGTCAGGCGTGGTCATGATGAACTCGCCCGCTTGACGGCACGAGACGAGATCGTCGGTCAGGCGGCCGCGCGCATCAACCTGCGCGTTCGCTTGCGCGATCGTGAACTTCGACTCTTCCATGGCCGAGAGATAGACGATCTCGTCGGTCACCTTGCTGTTTTCGACCTTGCGATACGGGCTCTCGATGAAGCCGTATTTGTTGACACGCGCGAAAGTCGCGAGCGAGTTGATAAGACCGATATTCGGCCCTTCCGGCGTCTCGATCGGACAGATGCGGCCATAATGTGTCGGGTGCACGTCGCGCACTTCAAAGCCGGCACGCTCGCGGGTCAAACCGCCCGGGCCGAGGGCGGACAAGCGGCGCTTGTGCGTAATCTCGGAGAGCGGGTTGGTTTGATCCATGAACTGAGACAGCTGCGAGGAGCCGAAGAACTCGCGGACCGCTGCTGCCGCTGGCTTTGCGTTGATCAGATCGTGCGGCATCACCGTGTCGATATCGACCGATGACATGCGCTCCTTGATCGCGCGCTCCATCCTCAAGAGGCCAATGCGATATTGGTTCTCCATGAGCTCGCCGACCGAACGCACGCGGCGGTTGCCGAGATTGTCGATGTCGTCGATCTCGCCGCGTCCATCGCGCAGCTCAACGAGCATCTTGATCACGGCGAGAATGTCTTCCTTGCGGAGAACACGCATGGTGTCCGGCGCATCGAGGCCCAAGCGGCCATTCATCTTGACGCGGCCGACCGCCGAAAGGTCATAGCGCTCGGAGTCGAAGAACAAGCCTTGGAACAAAGCTTCTGCGGTTTCGAGCGTGGGCGGCTCGCCTGGGCGCATCACGCGATAGATATCGATGAGCGCCTGCTCACGACTTTCATTCTTGTCGACATTGAGCGTGTTGCGAATGAAGCCGCCGACATTGATGTGATCGATGTCGAGGACCTTGATCTCCTTGAAGCCGTGGCCTTCAAGCGAAGTCACCAGCTTGGCGGAAAGCTCATCGCCCGCTTCGAGATAGATTTCGCCGGTCTTCTCGTTGACCATGTCGACCGCGGCATAGCGGCCCTCGAAATCCTCAGGCTGCACGAGCAGCGTCTTGAGGCCTTCCTCTTGAAGCTTGCGCGCCAAACGCTGAGTGATCTTCTTGTTCGCCTCGATTGCGACTTCGCCGGTCTTGGCGTTGATGAGATCGCGCGTCGGCTTCTGACCCTTCATGCGCTCGGCATCGAACGGCACTTCCCAGCCTTGCTTGGTCTTCTTGTAAGTAAGTGTGTTGTAGAAATAACCTAGGATCTCCTCGCCACTCATGCCGAGACCATAGAGCAAGGTGGTCACCGGCAGCTTGCGGCGCCGGTCGATGCGGACATGGACGATGTCCTTGGCGTCGAACTCGAAATCGAGCCAGCTGCCGCGATAAGGAATCACGCGCGCGGCGAACAGCAACTTGCCCGACGAGTGGGTCTTGCCCTTGTCGTGGTCGAAGAACACGCCTGGGGAGCGGTGCATCTGTGAAACGATCACGCGCTCGGTGCCGTTGACGATAAAGGTGCCTTTATCGGTCATGAGCGGCATGTCGCCCATGTAGACATCCTGCTCCTTGATGTCCTTGACCGACTTCGCGCCAGTGTCCTCGTCGACATCGAACACGATGAGACGCAGCGTCACCTTTAGCGGCGCGGCGAAAGTCATGCCGCGCTGCATGCACTCTTCCTCGTCGTATTTCGGCTCTTCGAGCTCGTAGCGCACATATTCAAGGCGCGACGTGTCGGAGAAATCCGTAATCGGGAACACCGAACGGAAAACCGATTCAAGTCCCTCGTCCGTCCGATTGGCGACCGCCACATCGATCTGCAGGAACTGATCGTAAGAGGTCTTTTGAACCTCGATCAGGTTGGGCATCAGCGCCACTTCCCGGATCGAGCCGAAATGCTTCCTAATCCTCTTGCGACCAGTAAAGGAGAGCGTCATTCCTGTCCTCGCGGCTTAGCCGAACCTTCAGAGCCCGGCGGCTATTTCCAAATCTTCGTCATCGCGAGGCGCGGAACGCGCCGTGGCGATCCAGTTCCTGGATTGCTTCCCCCCGATCAAGTCGGGGGTCGCAATGACGGACTTCAACCAAACGCCGATGGCGCCAGGACGATGGGGTCCTCGCGCCTCTCGCTTCTTTTGAGCGTGGAAGGACGGAGATAGGTCCGCCCTCCACCGTTTTCAACTCCCATTCCCCTCACTTCAGCTCGACTTTGGCTCCCGCGTCTTCGAGCTGCTTCTTGATCTTCGCGGCCTCGTCCTTGGGAACATCAGCCTTGACTTCCTTCGGTGCGCCTTCGACAAGGTCCTTGGCTTCTTTGAGGCCAAGAC